>NZ_JAJLOZ010000007.1:0-85919 GCF_025548615.1 Arthrobacter sp. A2-55
CCCGTCCGGCAGCTGCCGGCGCCGGCGGTCCGCGCCCCGGTTCACCCCGTCCGGGCATGATGCCCAACAGGACCGAACGTCCCGCAGCCCCCGGCCGCGGAAACGACCGTCCCGGCGGAGCAGGCAGGGGCCGTCCGGGTGCCCCCGGCGCAACGCCGGGTGCCGCACCAGGCGGCGCTCCCGCCGGAGGAGGCTTTGGCAAGGGCGGCCGCGGCCGCGGCGGCACCCAGGGTGCCTTTGGCAAGGGCGGCGCAGGCCGTGGCAAGCAGCGCAAGTCGAAGCGTGCCAAGCGCCAGGAACTGGAGCAGATGAGCGCTCCATCGCTCGGCGGCGTCAGCGTACCCCGCGGCGACGGCAACACCGTTGTCCGGTTGCGCCGCGGCTCCTCCATCACGGACTTTGCCGACAAGATTGAGGCAAACCCGGCAGCACTGGTGACCGTGCTCTTCCACCTGGGCGAAATGGCCACAGCCACGCAGTCCCTGGATGAGGACACCTTTGCCCTGCTGGGAGCCGAACTTGGCTACAAGGTCCAGGTTGTCTCCCCCGAAGACGAAGAGCGCGAGCTGCTCAGCAGCTTCGACATCGACTTTGAGGCTGAGCTTGAGGCTGAAGGCGACGAGGACCTCGAGGTCCGCCCGCCCGTCGTCACTGTCATGGGCCACGTTGACCACGGTAAAACCCGCCTGCTGGACGCCATCCGCAAGTCGGATGTCGTGGCAGACGAGCACGGCGGCATCACGCAGCACATCGGTGCCTACCAGATCGTGCATGAGCACGAAGGCAACGAACGCCGCATCACCTTCATTGACACCCCCGGCCACGAGGCGTTCACCGCCATGCGTGCCCGTGGTGCCAAGGTCACCGACATCGCCATCCTGGTGGTTGCGGCCGACGACGGCGTCATGCCCCAGACTGTTGAGGCGCTCAACCACGCCCAGGCAGCCAACGTGCCGATCGTCGTCGCGGTCAACAAGATTGACAAGGACTCGGCAAACCCGGAGAAGATCCGCGGCCAGCTGACCGAATACGGCCTGGTGCCCGAAGAATACGGTGGCGACACCATGTTCGTGGACGTCTCTGCACGCAACGGCATCAACATCGAGGAACTTCTCGAAGCGGTGCTGCTGACGGCCGACGCCGCCCTGGACATGCGCGCCAACCCGAACAAGGACGCCCGCGGCATCGCCATCGAGGCGAACCTGGACAAGGGCCGCGGTTCCGTGGCCACCGTTCTGGTTCAGTCGGGCACCCTGCATGTCGGTGACACGATCGTTGCCGGTACCGCCCACGGCCGCGTCCGTGCCATGTTCGATGAGAATGGCGACATCATCAACGAGGCCGGCCCGTCGCGTCCGGTCCAGGTGCTGGGCTTGTCCAACGTGCCCCGCGCCGGTGACACCTTCTTTGTCACGGGAGATGAGCGCACGGCCCGCCAGATCGCTGAAAAGCGTGAAGCTGCGGACCGCAATGCCGCCCTGGCCAAGCGACGCAAGCGCATCAGCCTGGAAGACTTCGACCAGGCCGTTGCCGACGGGAAGGTTGACACCCTCAACCTCATCCTCAAGGGTGACGTGTCCGGTGCCGTCGAGGCCCTGGAAGACTCGCTGCTCAAGATCGACGTCGGCGAAGGCGTGCAGCTGCGCGTCATCCACCGCGGCGTCGGTGCCATCACGCAGAATGACGTCAACCTGGCCACGGTGGACAACGCCATCATCATCGGGTTCAACGTCAAGCCGGCCGAACGCGTTGCCGAACTGGCTGACCGCGAGGGTGTCGACATGCGCTTCTACTCGGTCATCTATGGCGCCATCGATGACATTGAGCTGGCCCTGAAGGGCATGCTCAAGCCCGAGTACGAGGAAGTCCAGCTGGGCACCGCTGAAATCCGCGAAGTGTTCCGCTCCTCGAAGTTCGGCAACATTGCCGGCTCGATCGTCCGCTCCGGCATCATCCGCCGCAACACGAAGGCCCGAGTCCTTCGCGGCGGCAAGGTGATTGGCGACAACCTCACGGTTGACTCGCTCAAGCGCTTCAAGGATGACGCCACCGAAGTCCGCACCGACTTCGAGTGTGGCATCGGCCTGGGCTCGTTCAACGACCTGCAGGTCGAGGACATCATCGAGACGTTCGAGATGCGCGAGAAGCCCCGCGTCTAACGCTCCACGGCCGGCCGGGCGCCCCTCACGGGCGCCCGGTCGGCTTTGCATTCCCATTAAGCTTCCCCAAAGGAGATCATCATGGCTGATTCAGCCCGCGCCGCCAAGCTGGCCCAGCGCATCAAGGTTGTGGTGGCCGAGGGCCTCCGCAGCCGGGTCAAGGACCCGCGCGTCGAAGGCATTACCGTCACCGACGCCCGTGTCACCAACGACCTTCAGCACGCCACCGTCTACTACACCGTCTTCGGCGACGAGACGGCCCAGTCGGAGGCCAAGACCGGCCTGGAACGCGCCAAGGGCGTGCTCCGCGCCGAGGTTGGCAGGAACATCACCGTCCGCCTGACCCCGACCCTGGAGTTCGTGGCGGATGAAGTTCCCGTCAATGCCTCCAACCTTGAGGCGCTGCTCCGCGTGGCCAAGGAACGCGACGCCAAGCTGGCCGAGCTGTCCGCCAATGCCGAGTTCGCCGGCGATGCCGACCCGTACAAGAAGGACGAAGAGGACGCGGACGGGGCGTAATCTCCGCTTGTCGAATCACCTCAGTTGAGGGACGACGTCGGCCGGTCACCTGTGGTTCACAGGTGACCGGCCGCTGTTGCTACTTCAGGCCCATCGTGACCAGGCTGCCCCCGTTCATCTCATCAAGGGCGTTCGTCAGCGCCACGAGGGAATTGCCGCTGACGGCAACGTGGGAGGCCATCATCGCGGGCAGCACCGTGGTGGTGGTGCCGTTCTTGACGGTGCTGACGCCGTCGCCCATGAGATGGGCAACGTAGACGGTGTTGTCCTGCCCCACGGCAACTCCCGTGGGGGCGCCCAGGCCCTCGGCCAGCAGCTGTGTCACGCCGCTTTGCAGCTGGGTCCGGTAGACCTTGCCAATGCCCAGGAGTTCACCCGGCACGCCCGGCAGCACGGTGTAGTACAGCCACTGCCCCTTGACCGCAATGTCGGTCGGAACTGCCTGGGCGTAGTAGGTGTGTCCGAGCATGCACTCCGGCACGTCCATATTCATTTCCTGGGCAACGGCCGCCACCACGGCGGCATCGATCAGGACCGGTTCCGGTGCCAGTGCCTTGACAAGGCTGACCATGCCGTCGTTGGCGACAAACAGGATGTCATTGGCTCCGGCATCACCCACATACACGCCCCCTGCCACGGGGGCTGAGGAATACGGGTGCGAAAACACCTCGCCTGGGGTGGGCCCCATCCAAGGGGCCTCGGCAAGGCATTCCGCCGTCGCGTCACGAACCCCGTAGACGGTGGCACTGTCAGGGTTGTTGGCGGCTTCGAAGTCGCCCAGATCGGCCTGCTGGCGGCTGGTCCCGCTGCCGTCCATGGCCATGAGCCGGGCCGGGAGCAGTTCGGCACCCGGCTCCGGCCCGGATCCCATGTCGTTGTTGAAGTAGTACGTGGTGCCATTTAGATGGGACACGCCGGCAATTTCCTGCCCCGGCTCATTGACCAGGGTGGTCCTTGCGCCGGTGCTGGAGATGCTGGTCAGCATGCCGGCAAAGGATTCGGCGACCAGGAAGCTGCCGTTCGGCCCGAAGGCGACCTTGAGCGGGCTGATCAAATGGGCGGCAACTTCAGTGGCCGGGGCGGGTTGGGGCTTGTTGCCGGGATTGGCGGCTTGGGCCGTTGGGGCGAGGGCGAGGGCCATGGCAAGTGCGCAGGCAGCGCCGATGGCCTTGGGAGCGATTCTCATAAGGGTTTCCTTGGAACGGTGCCCGGTGATGACGGGCTGCGATCAATGGAGGTGGCCCGAAATTGGATACCGCACCTTGTGCACCAGCGACGGACCAGACACCCAAAAGGGTGAACTGGAAATCGCCCCCAGTACATGATTTCCACAGTTAATCGCCGCAGACGCGGCAATTCCAGCCAGCCTATGAGAGATGCATCACACCGTCAAGGGTGAGGCCTGCCGCGGACGGCGGGAACGGGCGCCCATGGGGCGCCGCGGGGTGAGGATATACTTCAAGACGTGCTTTCCGGACTGGTAATCGTTGACAAACCGCAGGGATGGACCAGCCATGACGTGGTGGGCCGAATGCGAAGGCTTGCAGGGACCCGAAAAGTGGGCCATGCCGGCACGCTGGACCCCATGGCGACGGGGGTTTTGGTGGTGGGCGTCAACAAGGCCACCCGTTTGCTCACCTACATTGTGGGAACATCCAAAAGCTACGACGCGACCATCAGGCTCGGCGCCACGTCCATAACCGACGACGCCGAAGGTGAGATCACCCACACCGCCACCACGGCGGCTGTCACGGAAGAGGCCGTCCGGGCAGGGGTGGCCCTGCTCACCGGCCCCATCAGCCAGGTGCCCAGCAGCGTCAGCGCCATCAAGGTCAACGGTGAACGGGCCTACGCGCGTGTCCGTGCCGGCGAAGACGTCCAGCTTGCCGCCCGCCCTGTCACGATCCATTCCTTTGACATCCACGGCATGCGCCGCATCGAAGGGGCCGGGGTGGAGCAATTGGACGTTGACGTCACCGTGGTGTGCTCCTCCGGCACCTACATCCGTGCGCTGGCCCGCGACCTCGGGGCCGGGCTGGGCGTTGGCGGACACCTGACGGCCCTGCGCCGCACCAGCGTGGGGCCGTACACGCTGGCGCAGGCACGCACCCTGGAAGCGCTGGCCGAAAACCTGGAAATGCTTGACATCGCCGAGGCCGCCCGCGCCCTGATGCCCGTCCGTGAGCTGACGGCTGCTGAAGCCGTGGAGCTGTCCTTTGGCCGCCGCATCGCTGCCAGCGCGGACGGGGGCCACACGGCCGACAAGCCTGCCGCGGCCTTTGCGCCGGACGGCGCCCTGGTGGCCCTCCTCGCCGACGCCGGAAAGTACGCCAAGCCCGTGCTCGTGTTCCCGCCTGACCCGGCACCCAAGGGGAGCAACCCCGGTGCCACGGCCGCTGCCCCCGGGGAGGGCGGCCGATGACCATTGACGGATGGTTCATTGCAGGAGCCATCATCGGGCTCGCCTCAACCATCACCTGCGCCGTCGCTGCGGTGATGAAGAAGAAACCCAACGACATCACCCTGCTGGCGCTGGCCGCCGTCGAACTTTTCATTCTGGCCTACGCCGCGGCCTCCGTGGTGCGCCTCGCGAACGGCGGGCACATTGCCGGCCAGCCGTGGGAGTTTTGGGGGTACATCGCCACGGCGGCGGCCCTGCCCGTCGGCGGGTTTTACTGGGCCATGATGGAGCGGACGTTCTGGTCCAACTACGTCATGGGCGCCGTCGGCGTCACCGTGGTGGTCATGATGGCCCGCATGGCCCAGATTTGGTACGGCATCAGCACGCCCGCCTAGCACTTTCAACACAAACTACCCGGAATTGGACCATGAAGAACACCCCCTCCACGCCCGCCGATGACGTGGTGCCCTCCCGCACCACGGGCGCCGGCCGGCTCCTGATCACCGTTTACGGCGTTTTCGCCATCTCCGCCAGCGCCCGCGCCGGTTACCAGATCGCCACGCAATTTGGCGACGCCCCCGTTGCCTACCTGCTCTCCGCCTTTGCCGCCGTCGTGTACATCGCCGCCACCATTTCCCTGGCCAAGCCGGGCCACAAATGGGCCGTGGCCGCGACCGCCGCCATCTGCATTGAACTGCTCGGCGTGCTGGTGGTTGGCGTCCTGAGCCTTCTTGACGCCAAGGCCTTCCCGCACGCCACGGTCTGGAGCATGTTCGGGCAGGGCTACGGCTATGTGCCCCTGGTCCTGCCGCTGATCGGGCTGTGGTGGCTGTACCGGCACCGCGCCGCGGCGTCCCGCTGATGGCCGCCCCAGCCATGGAAGCTGCCCGCCCTGAAATCACGACGCCGGGTCCCCGGCTCAGCGACGGCGCCACCGTGCTGCGCCGGTTCAGTGCGGCCGACGCCGCCGCCTACGCGGCGATTCACCGGGATCCGCTGAACGTACAGTGGGCTGGTTCAGACCCGTCCATGACCGCCGAATCGGCGGCCGTTGCCATTCGGGACCACATCGACACGGGGTGGGACGACGGGCGCTCCCTGCGGTTTGCCGTGGAGGAACTGGTGGACGGAAATGCGGCCGTGGTTGGCACGGTCAGTGTCCACGATGTGCTCCGCACGGCCAGCGGTGGCTCGGCTTCCGTGGGGATCAAGATGCTGCCCGCCGGGCGAGGGCAGGGGAGTGCGGCCCGGGCCATCCGCCTGCTGTGCGGATATGCCTTTGGCACCCTGGGGCTGGACGCCCTGCATTGGCGCGCCACGGTGGGAAACCTCCCCAGCCGGCGGCTTGCAGAACGGTGCGGTTTTGTGCTGGCCGCTGAGATCCCGGGCTACGGCCACGTGGACGGCGGCATCGCCGCAGGCTGGGTGTTCGTGCTGACGGCGGCGCAGTGGCTCGGGGGCCCCTCTGGTGCGGGCCGGTCTGACGCTGGCCGGTCTCATGCGGACCCGGGCGAGGCGGGGCTGCCGGTTCGGGGGCTGGAGCTTGAGCCCGTGGTGCCGCGCCTTTCGGACGGTTCCGTGGTGCTGCGCGCGCTGGCCGACCGCGACGCCCCGCAACTGGTGGAGAACTGCACCGACCCTGACGCCGTCCGCTGGACCACCGTGCCGCTGGGTTACACCAGCGCGCACGCCGCGCACTTCATCGGAACCATCACCCCGGACGGCTGGCGCAGCGGCAAGGTGCTCACCTTCGCCGTTGCCAGCGCGGAAAGCGATGAGTTTTACGGCACCGTGGACCTGCAGTGCAACGATCCGGGCACGGCTTCCATCGGCATTCTGATGGGCACACACGCCCGCGGCACCGGCGCGGCGGAGCAAGCTGTCCGGCTGCTGGCCGGCTATGCCTTCGACCAGCTGAACCTGGGCTACCTGCACTGGCACGCCCTGGTGCCGAACTGGGGAAGTCGGAAGCTCGCGTGGAAACTTGGCTTCCGCCTCGAAGCGGAAGTTCGCGGCGGCTACAACGACCGTGGCACGCCGGGGGACCGGTGGACGCTGTCCCTGGCGGCAGGGGACCCGCGCACGCCGCAGGAACCGTGGACGGGCCCGGACCCGCTGACGCGATAACCTAGGAAGTGCTTCCGCCGGGAAGCAGGTCATGTACGGAATGGGCGAAGGAACAGCAGTGCACATTTGGAACTCCCTGGAGCAGGTTCCGCGCGGTTTTGGGCCCTGCGTGGTCACCCTGGGCAACTTCGACGGGCTGCACCGGGGGCACCAGGAGGTGCTGGAGCAGGTCAAGGCAGTGGCGCGTGAGCGCGGTGCCCTGGCCGTGGCCCTGACCTTTGACCCGCACCCCGCCAGGGTGCACCGGCCGGAGACGGCCCCCGCCCAGATCATGGGGCTGGCGGACAAGCTGGCCGCCATGGAGCAGCTGGGCCTGGACGGCGTCCTGGTGGTGCCCTACACGCTGGAATTCGCCCAGCAGACGCCGGAGGAATTTGTCCGCAGCGTCTTCGTCGACACCCTCGGTGCCTGCACGGTGGTGGTGGGCCATGACGTCCGCTTCGGCAAGGGCAACACCGGGGACCTGGCAACCATGGTGGGGCTGGGCGCCCAACTGGGGTTCGACGTCGTCGTGGTGGACGATGAAGGCCACGACAGGCGCTGGTCCTCGACCTGGGTGCGCGAGGTCCTGGAAAAGGGGGACGTTGACACGGCCGCGCAGGTTTTGGGGCGCTGGCACAGCATGAGCGGGGAAGTGGTGCACGGGGCGGCCCGCGGCAGGGTCCTGGGATTCCCCACGGCCAACCTTTCCCCCGACGCCTGCGGGATCATCCCGGCCGACGGCATTTATGCCGGCTGGCTCACGGATGAACACGGCAAATTGTGGCCGGCCGCCGTGTCGGTGGGCTCCAACCCCACCTTTGCCGGCGTCAGCAGGCAGGTGGAGGCATTTGTCATCGACCGCCCCGAGGAGCCCGTTGAGGCGTTCGACCTCTACGGGCAGCATGTGGTGGTGGCGTTCGTGAAGCGGCTGCGCGGCATGGTGGCCTACACCGGGCCGGAGGCGCTCATCGAACAGATGCACCACGACGTCGCGGAGGCGCGGGACATCCTGGCCCCGGCGCCGCGCTGAGGCGCACCCCACATGCGCCGCTTCGACTTAACGCGCCCTCCTGCCGTAAACTGGGGGACGGGTCCGGCTGCAGTCCGTGGTGGCTGGATTCAACTGTGTTTGGGGACTGCCGGCGTGCCGGCGGGTCCAGATGTGGTTCCACCACGTTCACGGCACCTATGAGGAGTTACCTGTGGCACTTGAAGCCGCTGTAAAGCAAGAAATCATGCAGGCATATGCAACCAGCGAAGGTGACACTGGTTCGCCTGAGGTTCAGATCGCGATGCTCTCACGACGCATCTCGGACCTGACTGAGCACTTGAAGATGCACAAGCACGACCACCACACCCGCCGCGGCCTGATGGCCCTGGTTGGTCGCCGTCGTCGCCTGCTCAGCTACCTGAAGGACACCGACATCACGCGCTACCGTACGCTCATCGAGCGTCTCGGCCTGCGCCGCTAGCATGACCGTGAGGCGGTCTCTCCCAGCCGGGGGAGGCCGCCTTTCACAGCAATGACCCAAGGCAGCAGTGCCTTGTGCCGGTGCGCGTCCGCGCCCGGCGCACCACTTGAGCCAAGCGACTTGCCGCCATCGCGCATTCGCGGTCCTCGGTAGTGGTCTCCGGGAACGGCCTCGCAGCCGGAGCCCGTGGGCCTCGATCGAAGACCGGGTGCTGTACAGGCCCACCAGCAATTTCGGTGGGAGCCTGGGCTGATGGTCCGCCAAGTTCCTTGGAGCAGGGGTATTTGAACACCTACAAGGAAATGGAGGTGACTCTCTATGGAGGGTCCCGAGATTCAGTACGCAGAGGCCGTCATTGACAACGGCCGCTTTGGCAAGCGCGTGGTCCGCTTTGAGACCGGCCGCCTTGCCCAGCAGGCAGCGGGCTCCGCGATGGTCTACATCGACGAAGACACCGTCATGCTGTCCGCCACCACGGCCGGCAAGCACCCGCGTGAAGGCTTTGACTTCTTCCCGCTGACAGTCGATGTGGAAGAGCGCATGTACGCCGCCGGCCGCATCCCCGGCAGCTTCTTCCGCCGCGAAGGCCGCCCGTCCACGGACGCCATCCTGGCCTGCCGCCTCATGGACCGCCCCCTGCGCCCCGCCTTCAAGAAGGGCCTGCGCAACGAGGTCCAGATTGTGGTCACCATCCTGGCGATCAACCCGGACGTGCTTTACGACGTGGTTGCGATCAACGCCTCCTCGATGTCCACCCAGCTGTCCGGCCTGCCGTTCTCCGGCCCGATCGGCGGCGTGCGCGTGGCCCTGGTTGAAGACGGAAACGGCCCCCAGTGGGTTGCCTTCCCGAAGCACTCCGAATTGCAGAATGCAGTGTTCAACATGGTGGTGGCCGGCCGCATTGCCGGCGACGACGTTGCCATCATGATGGTGGAAGCCGAAGCCACGGACAACTCCTGGAACCTCATCAAGGAAGAGGGCCACCAGGCCCCCACCGAGGAGGTCGTGGCCGAGGGCCTCGAGGCTGCAAAGCCCTTCATCAAGGCCCTATGCGACGCCCAGGCCGACCTGGCCGCCCGCGCTGCCAAGCCCACGGTTGAATTCCCCGTCTTCCTGGACTACGAGGACGACGCATACGACGCCGTCAGCGCAGCGTCCGCCGAGAAGCTCGCCGCAGTGTTCTCCATCGCCGACAAGCAGGAGCGCGACGCCGCCTCCGACGCCTTGAAGGACGAGACGGTTGCCGCCCTGGCCGGGGCCTTCGAAGGCCGCGAGAAGGAACTCTCCGCAGCCTTCCGCGCCGTCACCAAGCACGTCATCCGCCAGCGCATCCTCACCGAGCAGATCCGCATCGACGGCCGCGGCCTGACGGACATCCGCCAGCTCACGGCCGAGGTTGAGGTACTGCCCCGCGTGCATGGCTCCGCCATCTTCGAACGCGGCGAAACCCAGATCATGGGTGTCACCACCTTGAACATGCTCAAGATGGAGCAGCAGATTGACTCGCTCTCGCCTGTGACGCGCAAGCGCTACATGCACAACTACAACTTCCCGCCGTACTCCACCGGTGAAACCGGCCGCGTGGGCTCACCCAAGCGCCGCGAAATCGGTCACGGTGCCTTGGCTGAGCGCGCCCTGGTGCCCGTGCTGCCGTCCCGCGAGGAGTTCCCCTACGCCATCCGCCAGGTCTCCGAGGCGCTGGGCTCCAACGGCTCAACGTCCATGGGCTCCGTTTGTGCATCGACCCTGTCGCTGCTCAATGCCGGTGTGCCCCTGAAGGCCCCCGTTGCCGGCATCGCCATGGGCCTGGTCTCCGACCAGGTTGACGGCCAGACCCGCTACGCCGCACTGACGGACATCCTGGGCGCCGAAGATGCTTTCGGCGACATGGACTTCAAGGTTGCCGGTACGTCCGAGTTCGTCACGGCCATCCAGCTGGACACGAAGCTCGACGGCATTCCGGCGTCGGTCCTGGCCGCCGCCCTGAAGCAGGCCCGCGAAGCCCGCCTCCACATCCTCAGCGTGCTCAACGCCGCCATTGACGTCCCGGACGAGCTCTCCGAGTTCGCGCCCCGCGTCATCGCGGTCAAGATCCCCGTTGACAAGATCGGCGAGGTCATTGGGCCCAAGGGCAAGATGATCAACCAGATCCAGGAAGACACCGGCGCCGACATCTCCATCGAAGATGACGGCACGGTCTACATCGGTGCAACGAACGGACCCTCTGCCGAGGCCGCACGTTCAGCGATCAACGCCATCGCGAACCCGCAGGTTCCCGAAATTGGCGAACGCTACCTGGGCACCGTCGTCAAGACCACCACGTTTGGCGCGTTCATCTCGCTCACGCCCGGCAAGGACGGACTGCTGCACATCTCGGAACTGCGCAAGCTCTCCGGCGGCAAGCGCGTTGACAATGTCGAGGACGTGGTATCCGTCGGCCAGAAGATCCAGGTGGAAATCACCAAGATCGACGACCGCGGCAAGCTGTCCCTCTCCCCGGTGGTTGCCGAGGAAGAAACCGCTGACGAGGCTGTTTCCGAAGGCGCTGCTGAGTAATTCATGGCAATCACCCTTTTGCCGCTGACTTCCGCCGCGGACGGTTCGGCACAGCCCGACTCCACACTGATCTCGGGGAAGGCCGGAGGCGCCGCCGTGCGCCGCTCCGTCCTCCCCGGGGGTGTCCGGGTCCTGACCGAGTCCATGCCGGGGCAGCGAAGCGCGACAATTGGGTTTTGGGTCGGTGTTGGCTCCCGGGATGAAACCGAGGGCCAACACGGCTCGACCCATTTCCTTGAACACCTGCTGTTCAAGGGCACCCTGCGCCGGACCGCGTTGGAGATCGCCTCCGCCTTTGACGAGGTGGGCGGGGAATCCAACGCGGCCACGGCCAAGGAAAGCACCTGCTACTACGCACGGGTACTGGACACCGACCTGCCCATGGCCATCGATGTCATCGCCGACATGGTCACCTCCGCCGTGCTTGACCCGGCCGAGCTGGAGCAGGAACGCGACGTCATCCTGGAAGAAATTGCCATGGACAGCGATGACCCCACGGATGTCGCCCACGAAAAGTTTGTGGCCGCCGTCATGGGCAGCCACCCCCTGGGGCGCCCCATTGGCGGCACCCCGGATGCCATCAAGGCCGTGCCGCGGGACTCCGTCTGGGCCCACTACCAAAAGCACTACCGCCCTGACACGCTGGTCATCACGGCAGCCGGTGGCCTGGACCACGACGATGTCTGCGCCCACGTGCTTTCCGCACTGCGCACGGCCGGCTGGTCCCTCGACGACGGCGTCGCCCCTGCACCGCGGCGCAGTTCCGCCCGGGCATCAATCACCGGCACCGCTGGGTTGCACGTCCACAACCGGCAGGTGGAACAGGCCAACATCATCCTGGGCTGCCCCTCGCTGAGCGCAACCGATTCCCGCCGCTACGTCATGAGCGTGCTCAACTCCATCCTCGGCGGCGGAATGTCCTCCCGCCTGTTCCAGGAGATCCGCGAAAAGCGGGGTCTAGTCTACTCCACCTACTCCTTCGCTTCCTCCTACGCCGACGCCGGCTACTTCGGCATGTACGCCGGCTGCTCCCCCCAAAAGGTGGGCCAGGTCATCGGCCTGCTCACGGCTGAGCTCGAAAAGCTGGCGTCCGACGGCGTCACCGAGGCCGAGCTGGCCAAGGCATTGGGCCAAATGTCGGGCGGCATCGTGCTGGCCCTTGAAGACACCGGTTCCCGCATGTCCCGCCTGGGCCGCGCCGAACTGGTCTCCGGCGAGTTTGTCGACATCGATGAAACCCTGGACCGCATCCGCGCGGTCACCACCGACCAGGTCCAGGAGCTGGCCCGCGAGCTCGCCGAAGCACCCCGGACGATCACCGTCGTCGGCCCCTTCAAGGAAACCGAAACCTTCGGCCTGTAGCCGCTCCGCTGGTCGAGCCTGCGGGGTGCCCGGCAACGCGGACTCCCTCGCGGGCAGTAAGATTTCCTCGGCCGCGGGCGGCCTCCGAAATCCATGCCCGCTCCGGAAGCCCGTGTTGCCGCGCCTGCCACGGCCGCCGGAGCCGGCATTTTTTGTAGGCGACGTAAAGGAGACCCGCAGGCCGCCCGCGGCCGAGGAGTCGGATAGTCGCCGGAAAAATGCCGGGCCGGCGGCTAGCCACCCGCGAACGGGGGGAGGACGTCCACTATGTCGCCGGGCGCAAGTTCTGTGGCCAGGTCCCTCTGGGAGACCTCGTTGACCAGGAAGCTGCATCGGGTGAGCAGCTCGGACAACGGCGGCGTGCTGGCGGAGGCGGACGCCGGGAACGTGGTTATCAGCAGTTTTGACAGCTCTGCGAGCGTGAATGGACCGGGCTCCAAACCCAGATCCACCTGCTGCTCCTCGACGCCGGTGGCGGCTGCTGCGGCGGCAAAAAATCGTACGTCCATTCTCATCCTCCGATGGCACTCATGCTGCGGTCGGGCTGGACAAAGTCGGCATCGCCCAACCCGGGGTGGCCCATGCCGTGGGCGCGGGGCTTCGCCCACATGGCGTCCTGCCAGCGCTCGGCAACGGCGTCGTCGTCGGCCGGCGAGGAACCGGCACGGAGCAGGGCCAGCAGGTCGACTTCCGTCCTGGAAAAGAGGCAGCTCATCACCTTCCCCTCGGCCGTGATGCGGGTGCGCCGGCAGTCGGCGCAAAAAGGCTCCGTCACGGAGGCGATGATGCCCACCGTGCCCAACAGCGTGGGCGAGCCGTGACGACGGACCTCAAAGCGTTCTGCCGGGGCGCCGTCGCGGGCGCGCGGATCCGGGACCAGCTCGAAGCTGGCGGCGAGGAGCTCCCTGATTTCTGCGGCGGTGATCATGCCGTCCCGGGTCCAGCCGTGATCGGCATCCAGTGGCATTTGCTCAATGAAGCGCAGCTCGTAGCCCCGCTCAAGGCACCAGCCCAGCAGTTCCGCGGCATGGCCCTCATTGACGCCGCGCAACAGCACCGCATTGACCTTGATGGGGCGCAGCCCCGCGGCATCGGCAGCCTCGATCCCGGCCAGGACCTGGTCCAGGAACGGCCGGCGCGTCAGCTGCAGGAAGGCGTCGTGGTGCAGGGTGTCCATGGAAACATTCAGGCGCGACAGCCCGGCGTCGGCCAGGGCCTGTGCCTTTCCGGCCAGCCCCACGCCGTTGGTGGTCAGCGAAATGGGCAGGGACGGGTGGTTGCGCCGCAGGGCTGCGATGATCTCCACCAGGTCCGCCCGGACCAGCGGCTCCCCGCCTGTCAGCCGGAGCTCGCGCACGCCCAACCGGTCCACGCCCAGGCCCACCAGGCGTACGATTTCCGCCGCCGTCAGCAGTTTGGCCTTGGCCAGCCAGGCCAGGCCCTCGGCGGGCATGCAGTAGCTGCAGCGCAGGTTGCATTTGTCCGTCAGCGACAGGCGCATGTCCGTGGCCACGCGGCCAAATTGGTCCACGAGCCCGGATCCAGGGGCGCCGGGCCGTGGTGCAGCGCCGGGCCGCGGCGCAGCGTCGTCCGCCGGGCCTCCAACCATGCCCGGCGCGCCGGGTGGGGCGGCCGGCATGCCGAGTGAAACGCGTTCCGTGTTCATGCCACCACGCTAGCCCATTGCCGCGGTTTGGGCGCCTGGGGCGCTTTGTGGTCCACGCAAAACTAGAATTGTGACACGGGCTGCCGGACAGGGGCCCGAATGGAGAGGTTGCCATGGAATTGCGTCGTTACTGGGGATTGGCCGGGGTGGTCTGCGTGGGCGTGGGCGTAGCGGCCGGCGAATTGCTGGCTGCGCTGCTCAGCCCGTCGGACTCGCCCGTCACCGCCGTGGGCCAGGTGGTCATTGGAATGCTGCCCGGCGGCACGAAGGAATGGGCCATCCACCTGTTCGGCACCTGGGACAAGACGGTTTTCCTGACCACCATGGTGGTGCTCATGGCGCTGCTGGCAGCCGCCGCAGGGCTGCTGGAGCGCCGGTTCAGGGGCGCCGGCCTGGTCCTTGTGGGTTTGTTTGGTGTGGCGGGCATCGCCGCCGTGGCGAGCCGGCCCGACACCACGCCGCCTGCCTACTTCGCACCGGTGCTTGCCGCCGGGGCGGCGATGGGACTGCTGGCCTGGGTGCGTGGACGTTTTCTCAACAATGGCCCAGCGGGCGCCCGGCCGCCGCGGCGTGGTGGCCTGCCGGCCGCCCAGGCCCGGCCAACAAGCCGCCGCACCTTCCTGGCGTATATGGGTGGCGGTGCCGTGATCGCTGTCCTGGCCGGCGGCGCTTCGACCCTGTTCCGCCAGGCCGCCGTGGCCGTCGCGGATGTTCGCGCCAAGGTCCGCCTGCCCCTGCCGGCCAAGGCCGCCCCGCCCATCCCTGCCGGTGCCCGGCTTGACGTTCCCGGCATTTCGGCACTGGTCACCGATCCCAACAACTTTTACCGGATCGACACGGCCCTGGTGGTTCCCGCGGTGAACTCGGACAGCTGGACCCTGAAGGTGACGGGCATGGTGGAGCGTGAAGTCACGATGACTTTCGCCGAGCTGCTGGCCAAGCCCATGGTTGAGATGTACGTGACCATCGGCTGCGTGTCCAACGATGTCGGCGGGGGGTTGGTGGGCAATGCCCGCTGGCTGGGCTGGCCCGTCCGCGAACTCCTGGCCGAGGCAGGCGTCAAGCCGGGGGCCGACATGGTCCTGTCGACCAGCACCGACGGGTTCACCGCCGGCACGCCGCTGGAGGCCATGACGGACGGGCGCAGCGCCATGATCGCCGTGGGCATGGACGGTGCGCCGCTCCCGCTGGTCCACGGCTACCCCGCCAGGCTGGTGGTCCCCGGGCTCTATGGCTATGTGTCCGCCACGAAATGGCTGGCGGAGCTGAAGGTGACCACCTTTGCGGCCGACCAGGGCTACTGGACGCCCCTGGGCTGGAGCGCGCTGGGGCCCATGAAGACGGCGTCGCGCATTGACACGCCCCGCAACCAGGGCCGGCCGGCAGCCGGTCCACTCACGGCAGCCGGGGTGGCGTGGTCCCCAACGCGCGGCATCTCCGCCGTGCAGGTCCAGCTCGACGGCGGCCCGTGGCAGACGGCCACCCTCGCCGAGGCGCTCAACAAGGACACGTGGGTGCAGTGGAAGGCGCCGCTGGTGGCCGGTGCGGGGCACCATGAGCTCAAGGTCCGCGCCGTTGACGGCTCCGGAACCGTGCAGACGGCGGACATTGCCCCGCCCGCCCCCAACGGGGCCACCGGCTACCACACGGTGCAGTTCACGGCCGCGTAAACCGGTCCGCCGCACTTTCCCGCAGCCGCTCACCTAGGATGGGAAGAGGACCACATCCACGCGCAGGGCCGGGAGGAAACGCTGATGAGAAGGACTGTCGCCGAACACCACAAGGCCGTCCGGGAGCTGCTTGCCGGAGCCTGGCTGGACCCGGATTCCACGCTGAAGAACGACGCCGGCACCCGGGTGCCGCTGATGGAGTCGCTGGGGCGGGTGCTGGCAGCGGAGCTGGTTGCCCCGGTTGACCTGCCGCCCTTTGCCAACTCGCAAATGGACGGCTTTGCCATTTGGGCCGACCCTGCCGACGATCAACCTGGAAACGTTGTTTCCGGGAAATCAACCACTTACCTAACGGCCGCCACCATCCCGGCAGGCTTTGTGCCGGACAGCCTCGCGCCCGGCCGGGCCGCCCCCATCATGACGGGAGCCATGATGCCCCAGGGGGCCAACGCCGTCGTGCCCGTGGAACAGGCGGTGCCCGCCCGCTTCCCGGGACCGGGGGAAAAGGTTGGGCTGCCGGCCACGGTGCCCGGCGCCTTTGTCCGGCAGCAGGGCAGCGACCTGCCCGCCGGCAGCGTGGCCATCCCGGCGGGGACGTTGCTGAACGCCGCCCACCTGGGGCTTGCGTCGGCGCTGGGCTGCACGGGGCTGGTGGTGCGCCGGCGGATGCGCGTGCTGCTGGTGACCACGGGGGATGAGGTGCTGCTGCCCGGTGACCCCCGTGCCGCCGGCGGGCTGCCGGCAGGCAAAATCTTTGACGCCAACATGGCGCTGCTGCGGGCCAAGCTGCTCGAGGCGGGCGTGGAGGTGGTCCTGGCCCCCGTGGTGGAGGACAAGCCGCACGCGCTGCTGGAGGCCCTGGACCAGTTCGTGGAACCGGGCGGCGAGTCACGGCGCGACCGGGTCGACCTGATCCTGTCGACCGGCGGCATCAGCGCGGGCGCCTTCGAAGTGGTGAAACAAGCCCTGGACGGATTCGACGTCGAATTTGTCCAGCTGGCGCTCCAGCCCGGTGGACCGCAGGCCATCGGCAGCTACAAGGGCGTGCCGTTCCTTGGTTTTCCCGGCAATCCGGTCAGTGGCGTGGTGTCCTTTGAACTGTTCCTGCGCCCCGTGCTCAGCGAACTGCTGGGAGCGCCCGTGCTGCGCCGCCGCGTGCTGGCCACCCTGGCCCACCCGATGTCCTCGCCCGCGGGAAAGCACCAGGTGCGGCGCGGCATTTACGAGGGACCGGAATTCGAGTCCGCCGCGTCCGTCCGCGAGGTTGGCGGGCCGTCCTCCCACCTGCTGGGTGCCCTCGCCCAGGCAAACGCGCTCATCCAGGTGCCTGCCGGTGTCACGGAACTACACGCCGGTGCAAAAGTGGAAGTATGGCTGTTGTGAATGAATCCCAGACCCCGGAATTGACCCACCTGCGAAGCGACGGCACGGCCCAGATGGTGGACGTGTCCGCCAAGCCGGTCACCGTGCGCGAGGCCACGGCAACCGGCACCGTCCACACCACCACGCAGGTCATGGAACTGCTGGGCGCCGGCCGTCTGCCCAAGGGCGACGCCCTGGCCGTGGCGCGGGTGGCCGGCATCATGGGCGCCAAAAAGACTTCTGAACTTATTCCCCTGTGCCACCCGCTGCCCATCTCCAAGGTCACAGTGGATTTTGTCCTTGGAGCCTCCGCCGTGACTGTGTCGGCAACGGTCAAGACGCGCGGCGTCACCGGCGTCGAAATGGAAGCCCTGACCGCCGTGTCCGTTGCCGCCCTGAGCGTGTACGACATGGTCAAGGCCGTGGACAAGCACGCCGTCATTTCCGGCATCCAGGTCCTGGCCAAGAGCGGCGGCAAAAGCGGGGACTGGTCCGTGGCCGGTGCCGCGGGCGAAACCGGCCCCTTGGCCGGAAGCCACCCGGGGCCCCTGGCCGGTCCGGACGTGCGGGCATGACTGCCTGCGAACCCGGCACCGGGCCAGGCACGGCGGGCGTGGTGATTGCCTCCACCCGGGCAGCCTTGGGCGTGTATGGGGACAAGACCGGCCCCGTCATCGTTGACTGGCTCCGAGAGCACGGCTTCGAGGTCTCGGAACCGATTGTGGTACCGGACGGCCCTCCCGTGGGCGCGGCGCTGCGGGCACTGCTCACGCAGGGCCCCGCCGTCGTACTGACCAGCGGCGGCACCGGACTCAGTCCCACCGACCAGACGCCGGAGATGACCCTGCCGCTGCTGGAGCGGGAGGTGCCCGGCATCATGGAGGCCATCCGGGCGGCCGGACTGGCCAAGACCCCGATGGCCGCCCTGAGCCGCGGGCATGCCGGCACGGCCGGGCGCACGCTGATCGTCAACCTGCCCGGCTCGCCCAAGGGCGTCATGGACGGGCTGGCAGTGCTGTCCCCGATCATTGGGCACATTTGCGAACAAATAGGCGGCGGCCATGGGCATTAATGCGCAGGTTGTTTACGCCGGATTGAGCGCCGAACCCATTTCCGTGGACAGGGCGATTGCGGCTGTGGAATCAGACACAGCCGGGGCCGTGGTCAGCTTCAGCGGCGTGGTCCGCAACCACGACGGCGGCAAGGACGTGCTGCGGCTGGCTTACAGCGCCCACCCCCTCGCCAAAAGCGTGCTGCGCGAACTGGTGGCGTCCCTCGTGGAAGGGGCGGCCGATCCTGACGGCCATCCCGTGCGGATCTGGGTGGCCCACCGCGTGGGGCCGCTGGGGATTGGCGAACCCGCACTGGTGTGCGCCGTGGCCTCCTCGCACCGGGCCGAGGCCTTTGAGCTGTGCTCGGCCCTGGTGGAGCGGGTCAAGGCCGAGGTGCCGATCTGGAAGGAACAGTTCTACGCCGACGGCACCGTTGAGTGGGTGGGCGCCGGCGCCCTGCCCGGCGCTGCGCCTGACGCGCCTGCCACGTCTGCCGCACCGGCCGGGCAGCCGGAGAAACACGCACCCGAAAGCCAGTAAAGTTGAACGCATGAGTGAATTGCTGAAAGTGGCCGTGCTGGGCGCCAAGGGACGAATGGGAACGGCGGCCGTGGAGGCGCTCGGTGCCGCCGCGGACATGGAGCTGGTGGCAGCCCTGGGCCGGACCGACCCCCTGGACACGCTGGTTGACGCCGGGGCCGAGGTGGTCGTTGACCTGACAGTCCCCGGCTCGACGGAAGCCAACGTCCGCTTTGCCGTGGAACACGGCATCCACGCCGTGGTGGGCACCACCGGCTGGGACGCCGGCCGCCTGGCCGCACTGAAGGCGCTGTTGGCCAAGCACCCCGCAACGGGCGTGCTCATCGCCCCGAACTTTGCCCTGGGCTCCGTGCTGGCAACCCACTTTGCCGCCCAGGCAGCAAAGTACTTTGACTCCGTGGAGATCATCGAGCTGCACCATCCGCGCAAGGTGGATGCGCCGTCGGGCACGGCCTTGCGCACGGCGCAGCTGATATCCGCAGCCCGGGCCGGCCTCCCGGCTGCCCCGGATGCCACGGAAACCGCGCTCGACGGCGCGCGCGGCGCCTCCGTCCACGGCGTCCCCGTCCACAGCGTCCGGCTCGCAGGCCTGGTGGCACACCAGGAGGTGCTCCTGGGCAGCCCCGGCGAACAGCTGACCATCCGGCACGATTCGTTCAACCATGCCTCGTTCATGCCCGGCGTGCTGCTGGGCGTGCGCACCGTGGGCACACGCCCCGGCCTGACCGTGGGCCTGGACGGCTACCTTGACCTCGAAGGCTGAACCCATGCCAAAGCTGCGCATCTCCAAGACCAAAATCTGGGTCACCCTGATCTGCCTGCTGCTGGTTTTCTACCTCGTGGTCATGGTCCAGCGTTCCTTTACCCTGATGTTTGTTTCGCCCGAATGGCAGGCCAAGCTGATGGGCGCCGCCTACTTCCTCATCCCGTTCGTGGCTGCCTGGGCGCTCATCAGCGAGGTGCTGTTCGGTGCCCGCACCGAGAAGTTGGCCCGGATCCTGGAGTCCGAGGGCGGGCTGCCCGAAGACAATCTGCCCCGCACGCCGGGCGGGCGGATCGTCCGGGCCGCGGCGGATGCCGAATTTGAAAAGTACAAGGACGAAGCCGAAATGGCGCCGGGGGACTGGCGCTCCTGGTTCCGGCTCTCCTGCGCCTATGATGCCTCTGGGGACCGCAAGAGGGCCCGGAAGGCCATGCGCGACGCCGTCGCCATGTACCGCGCGGGCTGACACCCCAAATCTGTGTCTCACTAATTGCATCCAGAAACCGTTTTCTGGCCGAAAATACTGCAACAACTGGAACACAGATTCCAGGGACGGGGACCCCATGGCGAGCAGCACCTTCAACCCGCGCGACGGCGTCGAACTTTCCTACGATGAAACCGGGGAGGGCGAACCCATCCTGCTGGTCCACGGCAGCGCCCTCAGCCGGGCCATCTGGAGGGGGTTCGGGTACACCCGCGCCTTGAGCCAGCGCCACCGCGTCATAACGATGGACCTGCGCGGACACGGGCGCAGCGGCAAACCGTACACGCAGGGCTCCTACGCCATGGACGTGCTGGTGGCTGACGCGCTGGCCGTCCTCGACGCCGCCGGCGCGCCCCGGGCACACTTTGGCGGCTACTCCGTGGGCGCCCGCGTCGGATTCTCGCTCGCCGTGGCCTCCCCTGAGCGGCTGCTGTCGCTGACCACCCTGGGCGGCACGTTCCGGATCCAGCCCGGCAGCGTCGGCCAGCTGTTCTTCCCCGAGTACGACGACGCCCTCGGCTCGGGCGGGATGCCCGGCTTTGTGGCCGGCTGGGAAGGGCGGATGGGCCGCCCCCTGGACCCCCAGACCAGGGCAGCCTTCCTGGCCAACGACGCCGCAGCCCTGCGGGCCTATTTCCGCCAGACCGAGGCCGAACCGGCCATTGCGGAGGATCGTGTTGCCGCGATCAGTGTGCCGGCGCTGCTGCTTGCAGGGACGCGGGACACGGCCAGGCTGGAGGATTCCCGCCGCGCCGCGGAACTCATGCCGGATGCCCGCGTGGTGGAACTGCCGGGCCGCGACCACGGCACCACGCTGTTCCCCGCCCAGCCCGTCCTCGACGAATGGCTGCCTTTCCTGGGGCGTTAGTCGGCGGGGTCCTGCGGGGCTGGCCCGGGGAGCCGCCCCGACTGGACTTCGCGGGCCTCGAACTCGCCGTACGCAGCCACAACGGCCGGGACCAGCGCCCCCGCCGCCCTGCGGTAGCCCAGGCTGGAGGGGTGGAAGCCGTCAATGGCAAACATGTCGTGGGGCTCCACCAGGAAGATTTGCCGCACCGCCCTGCCCAGCAGCACAGGGTGGGCGCCGGCCGCCTTGGCCGCCTTGAACTGCGCCCCGGCCAGCCGCCGTGACAGCTGGCCGCCCACCTCGCGCAGCGGCGACGGAAGCGAGGGCAGGGTGTCAAAGTCGGGGCAGGTGCCCACCACCACCTCACCGCCCATGGCACGCAGCCGGGCCACGACGTCCTTCAGCGCCTTGATGGAATCGGCCAGGGGGACGTGGTTGGTCAGGTCGTTGCCACCCACAATTATCACCGTGATGTCCGGTCTGAAAGTGCCGGCCAGCGTGTCCAGCTGACTGTCCAGGGTTGCAGTCTGGGCGCCGACCGTGGCAACCGTGCGCAGTTCCACCGCCCGGTGTGCATGGTCTGACAGCGCCACGGCCAGGTTGGCACCCAGGGTTGCGGCCGCCGTCGTCGCCCCCAGGCTGTCCGCCACCGAGTCCCCGGCCATCACCAGGCGCACCGGACGGCCCCAATCGCCGCGATACACGCCGTCGGCGTCCGGGCCGTGGTCCCCAAGCCGGTGGCCAACAGCTTCCTGGGCCATGCGGCCCTCCGTGCGGAACACCACGGCCAGAGCACCCACGGTTGCCGCCACGCTGGCCGCAACAATGGCACCGGCCAGGGACGCCTTGCGAAGCTGCGGCAGGTCCATGCTGGAAGTATAGGCGCAGGCCGGAGCGGGGGGTGTCCGGAGTGCGGCACGCGTTGAACGAAATGGTGCCGGAGCAGGTAACGTTTTATGCATGCCCGTCATTGATACAGCCCTGCGCCCCTTCGGAACCCTCATGCCCGCCATGGTCACCCCCTTCACCGCAGACGGGGCAGTGGACTACAAGCAGGCAGCGGCGCTGGCCAACAAACTGGTCGACGACGGCTGCGACGGCATCCTGGTCACCGGCACCACCGGCGAAACCTCCACCCTGACGGACGAAGAGAACCTCGGCATGTTCCAGGCAGTCCTTGAGGCTGTTGGGGGGCGTGCCCGGGTCATTGCCGGCACCGGCACCAACGACACCCGGCATTCCATCAGCCTGTCACAGCGGGCGGCGGCCCTGGGCGTCCACGGCCTGCTGATCGTCACCCCGTACTACAACAAGCCCAGCCAGGCCGGCATCCAGGCCCACTTCGAGGCCATCGCCGACTCCACCGAACTGCCCGTCATGCTCTACGACATCCCTGGCCGCGCCGGTGTTCCCATCGAAACTGAAACCATTATCAAGCTGGCCGGGCACCCGCGCATCACGGCCCTCAAGGACGCCAAGGCCGACTTCACGGCCACTTCCCGCGTGCTGGCCAACACGGACCTTGACGTGTACTCGGGCGACGACGGCCTGACTCTGCCGCTGATGGCAGCCGGCGCCGTCGGGCTGGTGTCCGTCAGCGCCCACGTGGCCCCGCAGCAGTTCCGCGCGCTCATTGACGCGGCTGCGGCCGGGGACTTCGCCACGGCCCGGAAGATCCACTTTGCGCTGGACCCGGTGATCCGCGCCACCATGGGCCACGTGCAGGGTGCGGTGGCCGTGAAGCAAATTCTTAAGTGGCAGGGAATCCTGTCCAACTCGGTGGTCCGGCTTCCCCTCGTGGAACCGGGCGAGGCCGAGATCGCCATGATCAAGGCTGACCTTGCGGAAGCTGGAATGGATTTGTAAACATGACCCAAATGACTGAGCCCGGACTGCGCACCCCGCCGGCCCTGGCCGACGGAACGCTGCGCATTGTTCCCCTGGGCGGCATTGGTGAGATTGGCCGCAACATGACGGTCTTTGAGATCGGCGGCAAGCTGCTCATTGTGGACTGCGGCGTCCTGTTCCCGGAAGAAGACCAGCCCGGCGTGGACGTGATCCTTCCCGATTTCTCCTACATCAAGGACCGCCTCGAGGACGTGGTTGGCGTGGTCCTCACGCACGGCCACGAGGACCACATTGGCGCCGTTCCGTACCTGCTGCGCCTGCGCGATGACATCCCCCTCATTGGCTCGCAGCTGACGCTGGCCTTCGTCGAGGCCAAACTTGCCGAACACCGCATCAAGCCGTGGACGCTGACGGTGAAAGAGGGCCAGGTGGAGCAGCTGGGCCCGTTCCAGTGCGAATTCGTGGCCGTCAACCACTCCATCCCGGACGCCCTGGCGGTGTTCATCCGCACAGCGGGCGGCACCGTGCTGCACACGGGCGACTTCAAGATGGACCAGCTGCCCCTGGACGGGCGCCGCACGGACTTGCGCCACTTTGCCCGCCTGGGCGAGGAAGGGGTGGACCTGTTCCTGGTGGACTCCACCAACGCCGACGTCCCGGGCTTCACCACCAGCGAGGCTGAAATCGGCCCCACGCTGGAGGCGCTGTTTGGCAAGGCCGACAAGCGCATCATCGTGGCCAGCTTTTCCTCCCACGTGCACCGCGTCCAGCAGGTCCTCAATGCCGCCGTGCTGCATGGCCGCAAGGTGGCGTTTGTGGGCCGTTCCATGGTCCGCAACATGGCCATCGCCGCCAAGCTGGGCTACCTGAACGTTCCCGCCGACGTGCTGGTGGAACTGAAAAACGTGGACAGCCTGCCGGACAACAAGGTGGTCCTCATGTCCACCGGGTCCCAGGGCGAACCCATGGCTGCGCTGTCGCGGATGGCCAACGGCGACCACAAGATTTCCGTGGGCGTCGGCGACACCGTAATCCTGGCCTCCTCGCTGATCCCCGGCAATGAGAATGCCGTCTACCGGATCATCAACGGCCTGCTCAAGCTCGGCGCCGACGTGATCCACAAGGGAACGGCCAAGGTCCACGTGTCAGGCCATGCCGCCGCGGGGGAGTTGCTCTACTGCTACAACATCCTCCAGCCCAAAAACGTGATGCCGGTGCACGGGGAAACCCGGCACCTGATCGCCAATGGCAAGATCGCACAGCAGTCCGGCGTGCCGGCGTCGAACGTGCTGTTGACCAGCGACGGCGCAGTCATTGACCTGGCCGGCGGCACGGCGCGAATCGTGGGCCAGGTTGAGTGCGGCTTTGTCTACGTGGACGGCCACAGCGTCGGTGAAATCACCGACGAGGACCTGAAGGACCGCCGCATCCTGGGCGACGAGGGCTTCATCTCCATCATCACGGTGGTGAACCGTTCCACCGGCAAGATTGTCTCCGGACCGGACATCCATGCCCGCGGCGTGGCCGAGGACGACTCCGTCTTCGACGACATCAAGCCCAAGATCGCCGCGGCCCTGGAAGAAGCGGTCACGGCCAGCACCGACCACACCACCCACCAGCTCCAGCAGGTGGTGCGGCGGGTCATCGGCACCTGGGTCAACAGGAAGCTGCGCCGGCGCCCCATGATCATCCCGGTGGTTCTGGAGGCCTGAGCCACCGAACCCCCGCGCCAGCGGGCAGTTAACGTGGATGTTGGGCGAAAACATCCACGTTAAGTGCCCGTTCGGCGTTCCGGCGACGGGCCGGAGGCAGGCAAATTCGCCGGAATTCAGGCCGCTGCGGGTACCTTTAGAAGCATGGCGACTCGTTCTTCCCCCGCTCGCGCGTCCGCCGGCAAGCAAGGCGGCGCTTCCGCGCGCCCTGCGAAGACCGCGAAAATGCCGAGCACCCGCAGCAGGCAACCCGCACCCGAACCCGAGCAGCAGCTGATCTGGCCGCTTCGCCTGGTCATTGGCACGTGGCAGGGCCTGGGACACCTCATTGGCGGCGCTGTCCGCCGCATGGGCACCGATGTCAGTGCGCTGCCGGCCGAGGAACGGCGCGACGGCAGCGGGCTGTTTTTCATCCTGCTGGCGGCGTTCATCGCGACCTTTGAATGGTGGGGCCTTGCGGGCGGTTTCGCGGACGCCGTCCAC
Source organism: Arthrobacter sp. A2-55 (assembly GCF_025548615.1). Lineage (NCBI taxonomy): Bacteria > Bacillati > Actinomycetota > Actinomycetes > Micrococcales > Micrococcaceae > Arthrobacter > Arthrobacter sp. A2-55. The sequence continues at coordinate 25,006 of NZ_JAJLOZ010000007.1, forward strand.
GGCGTCTTTCAGGGCACCTTTGGCTGGTTTGCCGCCATGCTCCCGCCCATGCTCTTGATTTTCTCCATCCTCGTGTTCCGCCAGCCGGCGAACATCCGCAGCAACAACCGCGTGGCCATCGGCTTTTCCGTCATGATCATTTCCGGCTGTGCCCTGGCCCATGTGGCCGGCGGACAGCCGAGTGCGGCCGCGGGCTTTGCCTCCGTCAGCGCCGCCGGCGGCATGGTCGGCATGATCGCCGGCGGCCTGGTCGCGGCAGCCAGCCCCATACTGGCCATTGCCCTGTATTCCGTCCTGGCGTTCTTCAGCATCCTGGTCCTCACTGCCACCCCGGTGCGCCACATTCCCTCACGCCTGCGCGGCCTCTACGAGCAACTGGTCGGAGCTGCCCCCCAGCGCGAACTGGATCCCAACGGGCACGACCAAAGCTACCTCTACGACCGTGACGCGCTCCCCGCCCCCGCGAAGCGGCAGCGCGGCCTGCGCGGGCGCAAGAAGGCTGCCGCGGACGCCGCCGCCCTTGACTACGACGGTGAGGGCGCCTTCGAGACCGCGCTGGTGGACGCGGACGACGACGCAGCCCGCCCGGCGCCGTCGGCCGCGCCTTCCCTGCCGCCCGGGGTCCGCCGCCCCACCCGCGACGAGCTGGCCGCGGACAGGATCAAGGCCAGCCAGGGGCTGCCCACCAGCTCGCCGCAGCCCCACTTTCCGGGTTCCGCCGAGAATGTGGACACCGAGGCCATCGCCATTGTGGGGGCGGGATCACCCGCGGCTGCGGCTGCCTACGACCCGGCCACCCGGGCCATCCCCAAACCGCCGGCCAGCCTCCCCACGCCCATCCCCGCCCGCTCGGAACAGCTCCAGCTCTCCGGCGACGTCACCTACACCCTGCCGGAATCGGACTTCCTGCCGTCCGGGCCGCCCGCCAAGGAAGCCACGGAGGCCAATGACTCCGTTGTGGCTGCGCTGACGGACACGCTGAACCAGTTCAACGTCGATGCAGCCGTCACCGGCTTCAGCCGCGGGCCCACCGTCACCCGCTATGAGATCGAGCTGGCACCGGGCACCAAGGTGGAGCGTGTCACGGCACTGAGCAAGAACATCTCCTACGCCGTGGCGTCCTCCGATGTGCGCATCCTCAGCCCCATCCCCGGCAAGAGCGCCATCGGCATTGAAATTCCCAACGCCGACAAGGAAATCGTGGTTTTGGGCGACGTGCTGCGCTCAGCCAACGCCCGGCGCACCGACCACCCCATGGTCATGGGGGTGGGCAAGGACGTGGAGGGCGGCTTTGTGGTTGCCAACCTGGCCAAGATGCCCCACCTGCTGGTGGCCGGTGCCACGGGTGCGGGCAAGTCGTCCTTTGTGAACTCCATGATCGTCTCCATCCTGATGCGTTCCACGCCCGACGAGGTGCGCATGGTCATGGTGGACCCCAAGCGCGTTGAACTGACGGCCTATGAAGGCGTGCCGCACCTGATCACCCCCATCATCACCAACCCGAAGAAGGCAGCCGAGGCACTGCAGTGGGTGGTCCGGGAAATGGACCAGCGCTACGACGACCTCGCCAACTACGGCTTCAAGCACATTGATGAATTCAACAAGGCGGTCAAGGCCGGCAAGGTCCACCCTCCCGTGGACTCCAAGCGCGTGATCCGGCCCTACCCGTACCTGCTGGTGATCGTGGACGAGCTCGCGGACCTGATGATGGTGGCCCCCCGCGACGTGGAAGATTCCATCGTCCGCATCACGCAGCTGGCCCGCGCAGCAGGCATCCACCTGGTCCTGGCCACCCAGCGCCCGTCCGTGGACGTGGTCACGGGCCTGATCAAGGCCAACGTGCCCTCGCGCATGGCGTTCGCCACCTCCTCCGTAACCGACTCCCGCGTGGTCCTGGACCAGCCGGGCGCCGAGAAACTCCTGGGCCAAGGTGACGCGCTCTTCCTGCCCATGGGCAAGTCCAAGCCGATCCGCGTGCAGGGCGCCTGGGTCACCGAGGCCGAAATCAAGCGCGTGGTGGAGCACGTCAAGGGCCAGCTGAAGGTGCACTACCGCGACGACGTGGCCGTGGAGGCGCCCAAGAAGCAGATCGAGGACGACATTGGCGACGACCTGGACCTGCTGCTGCAGGCCACCGAACTGGTCGTCACCACGCAGTTCGGCTCCACCTCCATGCTCCAGCGCAAGCTGCGCGTCGGCTTCGCCAAGGCGGGCCGGCTCATGGACCTGCTGGAATCCCGCGGCGTGGTGGGCCCGTCCGAAGGCTCGAAGGCCCGCGACGTCCTCGTCAAGCCGGACGACCTGGCCGCCACCCTGGCCGCGATCCGCAGCGGCGGCTCCGGGGACGGCCACGGGGACGGCCACGGGGACGGGCAGCCCGGGGGCGCCGGCGTCGAACCCGGCACAGACCCCCAGCCGCCCGCGGATCCCATGGCAGCCGCCCTCGCCGACAACGCCAACGCGAACCACGGCTGGGGCACCGACCTGGTGGCCGAGGACCTGGCCAACCGCACGGAAGCCGTGGAGTACTACGACGGCGACGACGAAGACGGCGGGGAGGACGCCTGGTCCCTGACCGGGCGCTGACCGGCGTTATCCCGCTGGCGGCCGAATGACGATAGCCTTGAAGCGTGACTGAAGCCGCCGCACCAACTCCGTCCCAGCCGGTTCCCTCCAACTGGAACCTGCCCAACGCCCTGACCATGCTTCGCATCGTCCTGGTGCCGTTCTTCATCTGGTTCTTCCTGGCCGACGGCGGCGCCTACAGCTGGTGGCGCTGGGCGGCAGTGCTCCTCTTTCTCGTGGCGATCTACACTGACAAGCTCGACGGCGACATTGCCCGGTCCCGCGGCCTTATCACCAGCTTTGGAAAGATTGCCGACCCCATCGCGGACAAGCTGCTGATTGGCTCCGCGCTCATCATGCTCTCCGCAGTGGGGGAGCTGTGGTGGTGGGTCACGATTGTGATGCTGGTGCGTGAATTTGGCATCACCCTGCTGCGCTTTGTGGTGATCCGCTACGGTGTCATGGCCGCCTCCAAAGGCGGAAAGCTGAAGACAGTCCTGCAAACCATTGCCATCTTCCTCTACCTCCTGCCAGTGACGCCCGCCGTGCCGTGGCTGTCCGTGGTGGCCCTGGTAATCATGCTGGCCGCCCTGGCCGTCACCGTGGTTACGGGCGTGGACTATGTGGTCAAGGCCGTGCAGCTGCGAAACAGCGGCCGAAGCAGCCGGACCAACGGGGCGGGATAAGGCTGCAATGTCACTGACCCGGGATGAATTGGCGGAGCTGGTTGCGGCCGCAACGGCTGCCGGGCTGACCGTTGCCACGGCGGAATCACTGACCGGCGGCATGCTCGCCGCGACGATCGTTGACATTCCGGGTGCCTCCGGGATGCTCCAGGGGGGCGTCATTGCCTACCAAAACGAGGTCAAGGTCCGTGCCTTGGGAGTTCCGGCCGCGCTGCTGGCCGAAAACGGGGCCGTTGACCCTGGCGTGGCGCAGGCCATGGCGCTCGGGGCATGCAGCGTGACCGGGGCCAGGGTGGGGTTGTCCACAACCGGCGTGGCGGGACCCGAGCCGCACCAAGGCAAGGACGTGGGACACGTGTACATTGGTATTTCGGTGGACGGGCGTGCCAGCGCGCACGAATTCCACTTTGCCGGCGGGCGTGCGGCCATCAGGGCCCAAGCCACTGGCGAAGCACTGTTGCTGCTGCGGGAACTGGTCCGCGGGCATGTCAAGGGCACCGGGGAACAAAAGTTGTAACCAGATAGTTAGTCATAGTGAACGCACTGGGCAGGGTTCCCCTTTAGTATGGGAACACCAAGTGGGCGTAGCCTTTTTGGAACAGCCAAAAAGGTGTACCAACGAACAAGGAGCAAGGCGATACCGATGGTGAAACAACCCGTATCCGTAAACGGCGTGGTGCGCTGGCGGGATGTGGGTTTGGCAGAGGCGACAAAGCATCCGGCAAAGGAGCGCAAAATGGTGGTACTACGCCATGAAATTGGAGACGTTCTGCGGGATGTCCGTCAGCGTCAAGGCCGCACACTCCGTGAAGTCTCACACAATGCACGCGTCTCACTCGGTTACCTGAGTGAAGTGGAGCGAGGTCAGAAGGAAGCTTCCTCCGAGCTGCTTGCCTCGATCTGCTCCGCACTCGACGTGCCGCTCTCACTCATGCTTCGAGAAGTGAGTGATCGTTTGGCCATTGCCGAAGGCGTGGCTGTCCCGGATACTGTTCCCCAGGAATTTGCGGTGCGTTATGGCCGTGACCTGAACCAGGAACTCTCCGACGAACTCAACAAGGGCTTGATCTCCAGCGCCTACTAGGCCTTTCGTTGACCACATCCGCCGGAACTGTTGGCACGGTACCGGCCCAATTTCATCCATGGCTGGCCCTGCATCCAATGCGGGGCCAGCTTTTTGTTGTGCCTGCCGTGACCGATCCAGCGGATGTGGCTAGCTGCGGGATCCGGGGCTGTTCGGTGAGTCGCCGTCCGTGGCCGCGTCGTCAAGGGTGCCGCCGTCGAGCCCGGCCGCGTTTAGCTTGCCGATCAATGCGGCCAGCGTAGCCAGGTCCCCGGTGTCCCAGTGGGACAGCATCCGGTGGAAGGCCGCCTGCCGGCCCGCGTTGACGGCCTGCATCTTGGCCAGGCCCTCCGGCGTCAGATTGATCAGCTGCGCCCGTCCGTCCAGGGGGTCGTGGACCTTTTGCACCAGCCCCAGCCCTTCCAGGAAGCTGATCTGGCGGCTCACCGACGGCTTGCCAACCCCAATGCTGCGGGCCAGTTCAGTGAGGCGCATTCCGCCCTGGTGCACCAGCACGGAGAGCAGTCCGTAGGCGGACGGCTCCAGGTCCGGGTGCACGCTGCGCGCCAAGGTGAGGCCCATGGCCCGCCCGCGGCGCCACAGCAGGCTCAATTCAATCTCCAGTGATTCAATGGCAGCTGTGGCCAGGGCGGAGTCCGCAGTGGTCGGGGGCGTTCCGGTGTGGCTCATGGCTCCAGTCTATGGCTGATGGGGCAGGCCGCGGCGTGCGACAATGAGGGGGTGCGAGTAAGCGAATTTTGGCGATTGATGGACGACGAATTCACCCCCGGCTATTCCCGTGTTCTGGCCAGGGAGCTGGTCCTGGCCGGCGTGGGCGGCAACACCGCCGAAGAAGCCCTGCGCGCCGGCTTTGACCCGCGCGAGGTGTGGCTTGAAGTGTGTGAGGTCCAGGACGTCCCCGCCTCCCGCCGCCTGGGCCGCGACATCCCCGTAAAGAAGTAACCGCGTCCGCGACACGCCAGCAATGGTATCGAATACCTGTTCTAACAGGGCTAGAATTAAGCATGCGCGGCTTGGGGCTGGATGCCCGCGTGAACGGACACTCTGGAGGGACGTCGAAAGTTTTCCACAATTTTCGGGCTTTGGCGCCACTGGCACAGACAATGTCGGAGCCTTGAACTAGCGTCTTAAGCATGGAGGAAGATCCTTCGGGCGCTTCATCCTGAATCCACAGCACGAACCACAGACCGCAACAGACCACATCAATTCGCAGCACTCGCCGTGCTGTTGGACTGGCCGGCAATACGGCACATAGGAAAGACCGAGGTGAATCATGGCCGCTCCCGCAGACCGTGAAAAGGCGCTGGCCGCAGCATTGGCCCAGATTGACAAACAATTTGGCAAGGGCTCGGTGATGCGCCTGGGTGACGATGTCCGTGCACCCATTGAAGTAATCCCCACCGGCTCCATCGCCCTGGACGTGGCCCTGGGCATTGGCGGCCTGCCACGCGGGCGCGTGGTGGAGATCTATGGACCGGAGTCTTCCGGTAAGACCACACTTGCCCTCCACGCCGTTGCGAGTGCGCAGAAGCTCGGCGGCATAGCCGCATTCATTGATGCCGAACACGCGCTGGACCCTGACTATGCAGGGAAGCTTGGTGTCGACGTCGACGCCCTCCTGGTCTCCCAGCCCGACACGGGCGAGCAGGCGCTGGAGATCATGGACATGTTGATCGGATCGGGCTCCCTGGATGTCATTGTCATTGACTCCGTGGCCGCCTTGGTGCCGCGTGCGGAAATTGAAGGCGACATGGGTGACAGCCATGTCGGTTTGCAGGCCCGCTTGATGAGCCAGGCGCTGCGCAAGATCACAGGGCGGCTGAGCCAGACTAAGACCACCGCCATCTTCATCAACCAGCTGCGTGAAAAGATCGGTGTGTTCTTCGGCAGCCCGGAAACCACCACGGGTGGCAAGGCGCTGAAGTTCTATGCGTCCGTCCGCATCGACGTGCGCCGCATCCAGACCCTGAAGGAAGGCGCCGACGCGGTCGGAAACCGCACCAAGGCCAAAGTCGTGAAAAACAAGATGGCCCCGCCGTTCAAGATTGCCGAGTTCGACATCATCTATGGCGTCGGAATTTCGCGCGAAGGCGGCATCATTGACATGGGTGTGGAACACGGCATCATCAAGAAGTCCGGATCCTGGTACACCTACGACGGCGACCAGCTGGGCCAGGGCATGGAAAACTCCCGCCGCTTCCTCAAGGACAACCCCGAACTCGCCGACGAGCTGGAGCGCCTGATCAAGGCCAAGCTCGGCGTGGGCGTCCTGCCCGAAGGCGAACAGGAGCAGGCGCCCAAGCTCAAGGCCGTCGACGGGTTCTAAGCCGCCGCCATGACTGCGAAGAGACCTGCTCCGGAACTGGACCCCGACGCCAATCCGGCGTCGGTGGCCCGGGCCATCATTCTCCGGCAACTGACCAATTCGCCCAAGAGCCGGCACCAGCTGGCCCAAAAGCTGGCCGAACGCAACGTCCCCGATGATGTGGCGGAGGCCGTTCTGGACCGCTTCGAGGACGTCAAGCTCATTGACGACGCCGAGTTTGCCCAGCTCTGGGTGCGCAGCCGGGCACAGAATCGATCCCTGGCCCGGGGGGCGCTCAAGCGTGAACTTGCAGAGAAGGGCATAGCCCCTGATTTGGCCGAAGCGGCGCTGGCCCAGGTCACCGATGAGGACGAGGCAGCAGGCGCCGAATCCCTGGTGCGGCGGAAGCTGCGGGGGTCAATCAACTTCAGCGACCGTGCCGAACGCGACAAATACACGAGGCGGTGGGTGGCGATGCTGGCCCGCAAGGGGTACAACCCGTCGGCGGCATTTGCCGTCGTGGCGCGGGTCATTGAGGAAACTCTTGAGGGCGAAACCCCGCACTATGGGCCTCCGGGCGATTATGCTAACGACATATGAGTAGCTTTTCCCGCCGATTCCTGCGCACCCTGGCCGCCACAACCGTCGCCGGGGTGCTCGCTCTGTCCGGCGTTGCAGCAAACCCCGTGGTGGCTGACGACGGCCCGCCCACCGGCTTTCCCACATGGGCCGATGTGCAGGCGGCCAAGGGCAACGTTGCTGCAACGCAGGCCGAGGCCACCAAGATTTCGGGACTGCTGGACAACTTGCAAACCCAGGCCGGCGTCCTGGGCCTGGCAGCGGTCAAGGCCGGGGCCGACGCCGCCGTGGCCAGGCAAAACCTGGACAGGGTGACCCAGCAGGTCCAGGTGCTCGACGCGGAATCGCAGAAAGCGGCCGCAACGGGTGCCAAGTACCGCCAGGAGGCGGTTGCCGTGGCCGTCCAGAGCTACAAGACCGGCGGCACCTCGCTCGGCCTGATTGCCACCCTTTCGTCATTAAGCTCGCAAGGCTCCTTGGAAGGGCTAGACACGCTGCACCGGGTCGGCGAAGAGGCTGCCGCCAAACAGACGCTTGCCCAGAATTCCGCCCAAGTGGCCACCTCTCTCTCCGACAGCAAGAAGGCCGCGGAGGCTGAACGTGCCAGGCTGGCAGGGCTGGCCAAGACCGCCCTGGATGCGGCCGTTGCCGCCCAGGCAGCGGTGGAAGCGCAGGTGGCGTCCACAAAGACGCAAAGCCAAACACTTGTGGCACAGCTGGCGTCCCTGAAAAACACCACGGCCGCAGTTGAACAAAAGTACCGGGCGGGCCAGGAGGCCCTAGCGGCCTACAACGCGGCCCAGGAGGCCAAGCGCAAGGCCGCAGCCGAACAGGCTGCCAGGGAACAGGCCGCCCGGGACCAGGCCGCAGCCAACCAGGCTGCGGCGAACCGAGCTGCAGCGAACCAGGCCGCGGCCAACCAGCCGGCCCCCGATCCAGGCAACGGCTGGATTCCCCCGGAAGTCCTGCTGCCCAACATTCCCGGCGGCGCTGTCAATGATCCCGGCGGGGCGCAGGCTTACGCCTCCTCGCAATTGGCATCCTTTGGCTGGGGCCAGGGACAGTTCCAGTACCTGCTGCTGCTCTGGAACCAGGAATCAAGCTGGTTGACCAACGCCACGAATCCCTCCAGCGGCGCCTACGGCATTGCCCAGTCGCTGCCGCCGGACAAGTACTCGTCCGCCGGAAGCGACTGGCTGACCAACTACCGGACCCAGATCAACTGGGGCCTGGGCTACATACGCGCCACCTACGGTTCCCCGCAGGGGGCCTGGGCCCACGAAGTCGCGTTCAACTGGTACTGAGCCGCGGTTTAGCGTCAATCCGCCGCAGGTCTTAAGCTTGGTGGGTGAGCCTGACCCTGAACGGCGTTGACCCTTCCGCCATTGCAACCCCCGCGCGCCCCCGCACCTACCAGGTGCGCACGTACGGCTGCCAAATGAACGTCCACGATTCCGAGCGCATGGCCGGCCTGCTCGAAGCTGCCGGGATGGTTGCCTTCGACGACGGCGGCGCCACGGCAGAGCTGGACACGCACGGCCAGCCTGTCGGCCCCTGCGCCGACGTGGTCGTCTTCAACACCTGCGCCGTGCGTGAAAACGCCGACAACAAGCTCTACGGCAACCTCGGCATGCTTGCGCACGTCAAGGAGTCCAACCCCGGCATGCAGATCGCCGTGGGCGGCTGCCTGGCCCAGAAGGACCGCGACACGATCCAAAAGCGCGCCCCGTGGGTCGACGTCGTCTTTGGCACGCACAACGTCGGTGCCCTGCCCGTCCTGCTGGAACGCGCCCGCCACAACGCCGACGCCCAAATGGAAATCCTCGAATCCCTCGACGTCTTCCCCTCCACGCTGCCCACCAAGCGCGATTCGGTCTACTCGGGGTGGGTCTCCATCTCCGTGGGCTGCAACAACACCTGCACGTTCTGCATCGTGCCCTCCCTGCGCGGCAAGGAACGCGACCGCCGCCCCGGCGAGATCCTCGCCGAAATACAGGCACTGGTCGACGACGGCGCCATCGAGGTCACGCTGCTGGGCCAGAACGTCAATTCCTACGGCGTGGAGTTCGGCGACCGGCTGGCCTTTGGCAAATTGCTGCGTGCCTGCGGCGAGATCCAGGGCCTGGAACGCGTGCGCTTCACCAGCCCGCACCCTGCCGCCTTCACCGATGACGTCATCGCCGCCATGGCCGAAACCCCCAACGTCATGCCGCAACTGCACATGCCGCTGCAGTCCGGCTCCGACAAGGTCCTCAAGGACATGCGCCGCTCCTACCGCTCCGCCAAGTTCCTCGGCATCCTGGACAAGGTCCGCGAGCAGATGCCGCACGCCGCCATCTCCACCGACATCATCGTCGGCTTCCCCGGGGAAACCGAGGAGGACTTCCAGGCCACGCTCGACGTCGTCGAAAAGTCCCGCTTTGCCACCGCCTTCACCTTCCAGTACTCAAAGCGGCCCGGAACGCCCGCGACGGACCTGCCGGACCAGCTGCCCAAGGAAGTGGTCCAGGAACGCTTCCTGCGCCTGACCGCATTGCAGGACCGCATCGCTGCGGAAGAAAATGCCAAGCAGGTGGGACGCCGCTTGGAGGTCATGGTCACGGCCCAGTCCGGCCGCAAGGCAGCGCAGACCCACCGCCTCTCCGGCCGGTCCCAGGACCAGCGGCTGGTGCATTTCAGCGTCCCCGATGGCGCTGAAACCCCGCGACCCGGCGACCTGGTCACCGTGACGATTACCGAAGCTGCCGCATTCCACCTGGTGGCCGACCCGTCAGTGGCCGACTACGCCCTGCGCCGTTCCCGTGCGGGCGACGCCTGGGACCGGGCCCAGGCCGAATCCTGCGGGGTGCCGGCAGCCGGCGCAGCAGCCGGCGGGAAAAAGGCCGTGTCCCTGGGCATGCCCACGCTGCCCGTCCGCACCGCGTGAGCACAGCCGGCCACGCCGCCGTCCGCCGGTTCCCGGGCGGCACGGAGCGGGCAGCGCTGCCGGTTGTCGCCGTCGTCGGGCCCACGGGGTCCGGCAAGTCCGAGCTGGCGCTGGAACTGGCCGAACGTTTCAACGGCGAGGCCGTCAACGCCGACTCCATGCAGTTTTACCGGGGGATGGACATCGGCACCGCCAAGCTGCCACTGGAACAGCGGCGCGGCATTCCACACCATCTCATGGACTTCTTGACCGTCCGTGAGGACACCACGGTGGCCGCCTTCCAGTCGATGGCGCGCGCCGCCATTGCCGGCATCCAGTCCCGCGGCAGGCTCCCCATCCTGGTGGGCGGCTCCGGGCTTTATGTCCGGGCGGCACTAGACGTCCTCGAGTTTCCCGGCACCGACGCCGCCATCCGCGCCCGCCTCGAAGCCGAGCTCGACGCCGGCGGGCTGGCCCCGCTGGCTGCCCGGCTGGCACTGGTGGACCCCGTGTCCGCGGCCCGCGTCGGCGACGGCAAACGTGTGGTCAGGGCCTTGGAGGTCCACGAGCTGACAGGGCGCCCCTTTAGTTCCTTCATGCCCGAGCGCAGCTACGTCCAGCCGACGGTCCAGATCGGCCTCAACGGCGACCGCGCCCAGCTTCACGCCCGTCTGGAGGCCCGCGTCCACGGCATGGTGGAGGCAGGGCTGCAGGCTGAAGTGGCAGCGCTACTCCCGCAGGGCCTGCGCGAGGGGCGCACGGCACGAAAGGCGCTGGGCTACCAGCAGTTTCTGCGTGTCATTGACGGGGAATCCACAGTGCCGGCCGCTGCGGCGGAAACCATCACGGCCACCCGGCAGTTCGCCCGCCGCCAAATCACGTGGTTCCGGGCCGACCCCAGGGTCCACTGGCTGGACTGGGCGCAGCCCGACCTTGGGAGTGCCGCTGCGGCCTTGGTCCGCCGTGCCCAAGGCGGGGCTCAAGCGTAAGCCGCAGTCCGGCGTCGGCCGTGGCGTGCCTTAGTCTTAATTCATGACTTTTGACCTCGCACCCCTGTCCGGCCTGCGATTTTCCAAGGGACACGGCACGGGCAATGATTTTGTGCTGGTGGCCGATCCGGACGGGGACCACGACATCGCCCCCGCAGCCGTGGCGCTGCTGTGCGACCGGCACCGCGGCATTGGCGGCGACGGGCTGATCCGCGCCGTCCGCTCCCGCCAATTGCCCGAGGGCGCGGCGCTGCTGGAGACCAACTCCGAAGCTGAGTGGTTCATGGACTACCGCAACGGCGACGGTTCACTGTCTGAGATGTGCGGCAACGGCGTGCGTGTTTTCGTGCATTTCCTCATCGAGCAGGGCCTGGTGGTGCTGGAACCCGGTGGGGAACTGACCATTGGCACCCGTGGCGGCGTCAAGGTGGTGGCCCGAACCGCTGACGGCTATCGCGTTGACATGGGCCCGTGGGAGTTCATCTTCCCGTCCCAGGCGAAGGACCGGGGCATGGACTCGCTGGTGAAGGCCGCCGGACTGGACGTGGACCGGCCCGCCCTGTCCGTGAGCATGGGCAACCCGCACTCCGTGGTGGCACTGGCGGATGAAGCAGAGCTGGCAGGCACCAACCTTACGGCGGCCCCTGTCGTGTCCCCCCAGCCGCCGCATGGGACGAATGTGGAATTTGCCGTTCCGGCGGAGCCCCTCGTGACGGACGGCGTCGGGCATATCAGCATGCGGGTGCACGAACGCGGCGTGGGGGAGACGCTTTCCTGCGGAACCGGCGCCTGCGCGGCGGCCGTGGCCACCCGCTTTTGGGCCGGGGACGACGCCCCGGACACCTGGCAGGTCAAGGTGCCCGGCGGCGTCGTCGGCGTGCGCTTCTTTCCCGGCACGGACGGGCTGGAACACGTGGAACTAAGCGGCCCCGCCGTGATTGTGGCCACGGGGGTCCTGGACTGATGCCGGCCTGATGCCTGTCAGGTGCCTGTTAGTCGGCGGTGCGGGTCACCCGCAGCACGCGGAAGGTCTTGGCCGTGGTCTCCCGGGACACTGTGAAGCCCGCCGCGGGGAAGCGCTGCAGCAGTTCGGCGGCAAGCCAACGTTGCAGCGAGTCGGCACCCAGGTTTTTTTGCACCACCAGGTAGGCGTTTCCGTCCTTGGCCAGGCGCGGGAGCCAGGTCAGCAAAATGTTGTGCAGTTCCTCCTTGCCCACCCGGATTGGCGGATTGGACCAGATGGTGGCGAAGCGCAGGGCGGGGTCGACGGCGTCGGGCGTGGAAGCATGCACATTGGCCAGGCCCAGGGCCTTCGCATTGTCATTCGTCAAGTCAATGGACCGGACGTTCACGTCCACGGCATAGACGGCGGCCCCTGGCGAGCGCAGGGCCAGCGTGAGCGCCACCGGGCCCCAGCCGCAGCCAATGTCGAGCAGGTTTCCCGCTGCGGCGGGCGGGGGAGCCTCCGAAAGCAGCACGGCCGTGCCCTTGTCCACCCCGTCCGGATTGAAAATGCCGCCAGCCGTTTGAAGCTGCCGCTCGGCCCCGGCCAGGACCACCGTGAGCGGCCGGCGCTTCAGCGGAGTTGACGGCTGTGAACTGAAGTAGTGATCTGCGCCCTGAGTACCCATAGTTCTGCCAGATTAGTGCGAAAACGGGGCCACCGGTATCTAGGCACGCCTAATGAGGTTGACCGGGCCTGTGTGTTTATCCACAGACATGGGCGGCCAAAGGTGTGTGCGTCGGTGCCCGGGACTACGATTGAAGACAACCCCATAAGGAGAACATGACCAACGCATCTGCACCCCTCGGTTCCGCCGACCGGAACGTGCCCCCGAGCGAATCGGGTGCCCACGGTTCCGGTTCAGCGGCGGACGGTTCGGGCACCGCCACCTCCAGCACGGCGGACAAGGCAGCCGGAACCGGCTCCGGACAGGACCTTTCCGTGGCCGAGATCGAGGCCGTCATCGACCGCATCCTGGCCAAGGATGCAGCTGTCGGCCGTGCCGTCCGCGAGGAGGCACGGTTGGACGCCGAGGACCCCCAATCCGCGGCCAGCAGCCACCCCGCACTGGGGCGGGCCCAGGCGGTCTCGGACTTGGCCTTTGAACACAGCAGGTTCGACGGCGACCAGTCCGAACTTGAAGAACGCAACGCCCTGCGCCGCAAGGCCGGGCTGTCCACCGAGCTGGAGGACGTCACCGAGGTTGAATACCGCCAGCTGCGCCTGGAACGCGTGGTCCTGGCAGGGCTGTGGTCCAACGGCACCATGGCTGATGCGGAAAATTCGCTGCGTGAATTGGCGGCGCTGGCGGAGACCGCCGGCTCGGAGGTGCTGGACGGGCTGGTGCAGCGCCGTGCCAAGCCGGACCCTGCCACCTACCTGGGCCAGGGCAAGGCCCAGGAACTGAAGGACATCGTGCACGCCACGGGTGCTGACACCGTGATCATTGACGGTGACCTGGCCCCCTCCCAGCGCCGCACCCTTGAGGAGGTGGTCAAGGTCAAGGTCATCGACCGGACCGCCCTGATCCTGGATATTTTTGCCCAGCATGCGCAGTCACGCGAAGGCCGCGCCCAGGTGGAATTGGCGCAGATGGAGTACCTGCTGCCGCGCCTGCGTGGCTGGGGCGAATCCATGTCCCGCCAGGCCGGCGGGCGGGTCGGCACAGCCGGTGGCGGCATCGGCTCCCGCGGCCCCGGTGAAACCAAGATGGAACTTGACCGCCGGAAGATTCGCACCCGCATGGCCAAGCTGCGCCGTGAGATTGCGGCCATGAAGCCTGCCCGCGAAACGAAGCGGGCCAACCGCAAGCGCAATGCGGTTCCCTCCGTGGCCATCGCCGGTTACACCAACGCCGGAAAGTCCTCACTGCTCAACCGGCTCACCGACGCCGGCGTCCTGGTGGAAAACGCCTTGTTTGCCACGCTGGACCCCACCGTCAGGAAGACCGAGACCTCGGACGGGCTGGGCTACACCCTGGTTGACACTGTCGGATTCGTCCGCTCCCTGCCCACCCAGCTGGTGGAGGCCTTCCGTTCAACCCTGGAGGAAGTGGCGGACGCTGACCTCATCCTGCACATTGTCGATGCTTCCCACCCGGACCCTGAGGGGCAGATCGCGGCCGTGCGCAGCGTATTCGCGGAAGTCGGTGCCCTGAAAATTCCGGAAATCATCATTCTGAACAAAGCCGACATTGCCGACCCCTTTGTGGTGGAAAGGCTCCGCCAGCACGAACCCCGCACCGTGGTGGTCTCCGCCCGGACCGGGCAGGGCATTGATGAACTGTTGGAAGCCATCAGTGAATCCATCCCGCGGCCCAGCGTTGACCTGACCCTGTTGATCCCGTATGACAGGGGGGATGTTTTGAACAGGCTGCACCGCAGTGATGCCGAAATCATCAGCCTGGAGCACGGTGAACACGGCACCATGGCACATGTGCACGTTCGTGAAGACTTGGCCTCCGAGGTTGAGCCCTTTGTCCAGCATGGGTGATACGGCAACCGCCACCGGCGCAACCGGCCCGAACAGTTCCGCCGGCGAGAAGGCACGGGCTGCACAGGCGCTGGAGCTGCTGGACTGCGCCGTGACCGCCATGGGCGGGCAGCTCCGCGAAGGCCAGCATGAGATGGTCCGCCGCGTGGTTGACTCCATCGAAACAGGCAACCACCTGCTGGTCCAGGCCGGCACGGGCACAGGAAAGTCACTGGCGTACCTCATTCCCTTGATCGTGCACGCCCTCGACAGCGGAAAGCCGTCCGTCGTGGCCACCGCCACCCTGGCGCTGCAGGCCCAGATTGTGGGACGGGACGTGCCCAGGCTGCTGGCCGCCCTCGAACCGCTGCTGCCCCGGCCCATCGACGTGGCGCTCGTGAAGGGCCGCAGCAACTATGTTTGCCGGCACAAACTCGGGGGAGGCTTCCCCTCAGAGGATTCCTCCGAGGGCGCTTTGTTCAGCCTGGGGGAGGACTCGAGCGTGGCGCACTTGCCCGGCGCCACCACGGGACCCACCTCGCCGCTGGGGCGTGAGGTGGTGCGCCTGCGCGAGTGGGCAGAGGAAACCGAAACAGGCGACCGCGACGAACTGCTCCCCGGTGTCACGGACAAGGCCTGGCGCCAGGTGTCAGTGACGTCCATGGAATGTCTGGGCGCCCAAAAGTGCCCGCTGGCCGAGACCTGCTTCTCCGAATTGGCCCGGGCCAAGGGTGCCGAGGCCGACATCGTGGTGACCAACCACGCCATGCTTGCCATCAGCGCCTTTGAAGGCATTGCTGTGCTGCCGGACTACGACGTGGTGGTGGTGGACGAGGCCCATGAGCTGCAGGACCGGGTCACCGGCGCCGTCACCGGCCAGCTCTCCGTGCAGATGGTCCAGGCGGCGGCGTCCAGCACTCGCAAGCACACCGGAATCTCGGTGGATGCCCTGCATGCCGCCGCCGCCGCACTGGACCTGGCGTTCGCGGGAACGCCGACAGGACTGCTGCCCAATGGACTCAGTGAGTCCCACACGTCCGCCGTCGAACAGTTGCGGGACGCAGCCCGGGCGGCACTGTCCGATTCGAAGCCGGAAGGCAGTGCCGCAGCTGATGGCGGCCGCTCCATTGCCCGGGCCCGGCTGAACCTCATCTTTGACCTGTGCGAAAGGCTGCTGGCCGCCGGCGATTCCCGGGAGGTGGTGTGGGCCTCGCGCCCAGGCACGTTCAAGCCGGGGCAGGGCTATCAAAAGGCCGACGACGGCGAACCGCCTGTCGTCAACATCGCGCCCCTCAGCGTGGCCGGCAAGCTGCGCGAGGGACTCTTCGCGGACCACACCGTCATCCTGACGTCCGCCACGCTGGCCATTGGCGAGTCCTTCCAGGCAACGGCCGGGGGACTGGGGCTGCTGGGCGCCGGTGCACCCGACTGGACCGGGGCGGACGTCGGGTCACCTTTCGACTATCCCAAGCAGGGGATGCTGTACGTGGCGGCGCACCTGGCCAAGCCAGGCTTTGGCAACTCGCCCGAGCAGCTCGCCGAACTGGAGGCACTCATCACGGCCGCGGGCGGCGGCACCCTTGCCTTGTTCTCCTCGCGGCGGGCCGCGGAAGACGCCGCGGAGAAGCTCCGGAAGAAGCTCAAGGTGAAAATCCTCTGCCAGGGGGACTCCTCCATGGCGGGGCTCATCAAGCAGTTTGCCGACGAACCGGACACATGCCTGTTTGGCACCATGTCCCTCTGGCAGGGTGTGGACGTCCAGGGCGCCTCCTGCCGGCTCGTGGTCATTGACAGGATTCCGTTCCCGCGCCCGGACGATCCCCTCGTCACGGCCAGGGCCCGCGCCGTGGCCCAAAGCGGCGGCGATGGGTTCATTGCCATCTCCGCGACCCATGCGGCCATCAGGCTCGCGCAAGGGGTGGGGCGGCTGATCCGCTCCAGCAGCGACCGCGGTGTTGTCGCAGTCCTTGACTCCCGCCTCGCAAATGCCAGCTACGGCGGGTTCCTGCGCGCCGCGCTCCCGCCGTTCTGGTCCACCAAGGACCGTACGGTGGCCCTCTCAGCACTCCAGAGACTGTCCGGCAAGTAGGGCCGGCCCGGTGGGCGGGCCGGCTGCCCAGCCGGCTGCATCGCCAGCTGGGCAGCCTGCCCGCAGACCCCTCCCGGTCCTGCTGCGGGCCTGCCTACAGGCTGCGCAGGACTGAAACCACTTTGCCCATGATCGTGGCAGTGTCGCCGAGGATTGGCTCGTAGCGGGTGTTCTGCGGCAGCAGCCACGTGTGGCCGTCGCGCTGGCGGAAAGTCTTGACTGTGGCCTCGTCCTCAAGGAGGGCGGCCACGATTTCTCCATTGTTGGCCGTGTTTTGGCGCCGCACAACAACCCAATCGCCGTCGCAGATGGCCGCGTCGACCATGGAGTCGCCGGCAACCTTGAGCATGAAGAGTTCCCCGCTGCCCACAATCTGGCGCGGCAGCGGCATGATGTCATCCACGACCTGGTCGGCGAGGATGGGCCCGCCGGCTGCAATGCGGCCGACAAGCGGCACAAATGCCGTGTCGGAGGAGCTGCTGAGCTCGGCGAAGTTCAGGCCGTTGGAGCTGCGGATGCGGTTGGGGGCCTCAACTCCCTCGATTTCCACCATGCCGTCGTCCAGGACCAGGGGGATCAGCACTTCCATGGCGCGAGGGCGCTTGGGGTCCCGGCGGAGGTAGCCGTGCCGTTCCAGCTGGGTCAACTGGTGCGTGACGCTGGACAGGCTGGCCAGGCCGACGTCGTCGCCAATCTCGCGCATGGACGGCGGGTAGCCCTTGTCGGCAATGGAGCGCTGGATGCATTCCAGGATCTTTTTCTGCCGCACGGTCAGGCCCTTCATGCCCGCCCTGCTGGGGGCCTGCGGGATGCGGTGCGGAGGTTCCGGTAGCGCCATGGTCCTTCGGTCCTTTCGTGGCCTGCAGCCATCTGCCTGCATCCACTCTGTCTGCCTGTAGGGGCCCGCCTGTGCGGGTGGCCCATAAATGTCAGTGCCTGCTGGTGGACTGCCATTAGCAGCTAGTCCTTGACTTCAAGATTAAGCCAGAATCGGGCGAATTTCAAACATTTGTTCTATCGAGTCTTGGCAACAGTCGTCAATAGATGCTAAAACTGTAGTACATCGGTTAGAACATACGTTCTAGCAATGAAAATGTGTATGGAAGTTGGCTCCTGCGGAACCGCTGCGGCACCTGCCCTGGGCAGGAAACGCACAGGATGAACCTCCATGGTGTGAAAGGAACTTCGATCATGAGTGCTTTGGTGTTTTCCCAGGCGGGACCCCATATTCCAGCCCGGCCACTGACGCTGACCCGGCGTGGGCGCGTGCTGTTGCTGGGCATCCCCTCCATCCTTGTCGCGTCGGCCCTGGTTTTCACCCTGTTGGCGGTGCTGCTCGGGGCCATTGCAAGCCCGGCAAATGCCGCCACCACCCACAGCTCGGTGGACATGGCTGACTACGCGGGCACCGTGACTGTCCTGCAGGGCCAGAGCCTCTGGTCGATAGCAGCCGCCAGCGACCCCACCCGCGACATCCGGGACGTTGTCTCCGATATCGTGGCGCTCAACGGCCTGACCACGGGCGTCCTGCAGGCCGGGCAGCAGCTTTACGTACCCCGCGCCAAGTGACCACATGGTGGGACGCCCGCCGTCACGAGTTCGTAAAGCTGCTCCGGTTCACCTTAAACTGGTCCCATGGACCAGTTTGAACGCCTCAGCCAGCTTCCGCTACGCGACGATCTGCGCGGGCGCCATCCCTATGGGGCACCGCAGCTGGACGTTCCCATCCTGCTCAACGTCAATGAAAACACCTTCGGGGTTCCGCTGGATGCCAAGGAAGCAATCCTGAAAGCTGTGGCGGACGAGCTCGACGGCCTCAACAGGTACCCTGACCGGGAATTTACCGAATTGCGCCGTGCGTTGGCCGCCTATTTGGGACACGGCCTGACCGAGGAAAACATCTGGGCCGCCAACGGATCCAACGAGGTGCTGCAGCAACTGCTCCAGGCCTTCGGGGGCCCGGGCCGCAGTGTCATGGGGTTTCCCCCCACATATTCGATGTACCCGCTGCTGGCCAGCGGCACCGGCACGGACTATGTGGCCGGGACCCGGGATGGCGACTTCGGCCTGTCCGCCGGGTCGGCCGCAGCCCAGGTGCGCCGGCAGGCCCCCAATGTTGTCCTCCTGTGCTCGCCAAACAATCCCACGGGCACCGCGCTGGGGCTTAACGTCGTGGAGGCGGTGTATGAAGCAGGCGAGGCGTCGAAGGCCATTGTCATAGTCGATGAGGCCTATGCGGAGTTCTCCCACACCGGCACCCCCAGTGCATTGACGCTGCAGGAGGGCCGGCCGCGGCTGGTGGTCTCGCGGACCATGAGCAAGGCGTTTGCCCTCGCCGGCGCCCGGGTCGGGTATCTGGCGTCTGCACCCGAAGTCGCCGACGCCATCCGCCTGGTCCGCCTGCCGTACCACCTGTCTGCCATCACCCAGGCCACGGCCGTGGCTGCCCTGCGCAATTCGGATTCCCTGTTGGCGAATGTCGAAGCCATCAAGGTCCAGCGGGACCGCATTGTCACTGAACTTGAAGCGCTTGGGCTGACCCCGGCGCCGTCTGACTCCAACTTCGTGTTCTTTGGCGGACTCCAAAGTCCACAGGCCGTGTGGGAGGGGCTGCTGGCCGCTGGCGTGCTCGTCCGGGACGTGGGAATCCCCGGGCACCTTCGGGTGACAGCAGGCACTGAAGCCGAAACCACCGCCTTCCTTGACGGGCTGCGCACCATCCTGGCCCGTTAGCCGCCCCACCCGAGAGCGGGGGCGGCCCCGTCGCCGCTCCCATGCCGCCCAACGGGGTCCCACGCCGCCAACAGGGGCCCGGCCCGGTTGGGCGGATGGGCATCCGCCCTCCTAAACTGTTAGTACACCAAGCGCGCGGCCGCCGCCCATTGTGCCCATCGGAAGGCGGGCGGCAGCCAACAATCCAAAGGACCTCCTGACAATGACTGAGAACAGCCCGCAGCCCGCCCAGGGACGAACGGCACGGCTGGAACGTGCCACGAGCGAATCCAGCGTGCTGGTCGAGATCAACTTGGACGGCACGGGCAAGTCGACCATTGACACGTCGGTGCCGTTTTACGACCACATGCTGACTGCGCTCTCCAAGCACTCACTCATTGACATGACCGTCAAAGCCACCGGCGACACCCACATCGATGTCCACCACACCGTGGAGGACGTGGCCATCTCCCTGGGTGAGGTGCTGCGGGTGGCCCTCGGCAACAAGGCGGGCATCCGGCGCTTTGGCGAGGCCACCGTCCCCCTCGACGAGGCCCTCGCCAACGCGGTGGTGGATGTCTCGGGCCGCCCCTACCTGGTGCACGGCGGAGAGCCTGCGGGCCAGGAGTACCATCTGATCGGCGGGCACTTCACCGGCTCCCTCACGCGCCACGTGTTCGAGGCCATTACCTTGCATGCGCAAATCTGCCTGCACATGACGGTCATTGCCGGCCGCGATCCCCACCACATCGTGGAGGCCCAATTCAAGGCGTTTGCCCGCGCACTGCGTGCCGCCGTCGAGCCGGACCCCCGGGTCACCGGCATTCCGTCCACGAAGGGACTGCTGTGAGTACCGACTCCGTCGAAACTGGCACTACGGCCAGGCCGACAGTCACCGTCCTCGACTACGGTTCGGGGAATGTCCGCTCAGCCGTCCGGGCCCTTGAACGCGCCGGCGCGATTGTCACGCTGAGCGCCAAGCCCGACGACGTCATGTCCGCGGACGGACTGGTGGTGCCCGGCGTGGGCGCCTTTGGCTCCGTCATGGCGGAGCTGAAGGCCGTGGACGGCTTGCGCATGATCGGGCGGCGGGTGGCCGGAGGCAGGCCGGTCCTGGGCATTTGCGTGGGCCTGCAGGTGCTTTTTGACGCCGGGGTGGAGCACGGTGAGCGCGTGGACGGCATGGGCGAATGGCCAGGCACCGTCGAATTGCTGCCCGCCGACGTGGTCCCGCACATGGGGTGGAACACGGTCAAGGTTGCCGAGGGCTCCCGCCTGTTTTCCGGTGTTGAGTCGGAACGCTTTTACTTTGTCCACTCCTACGGGGTCCAGACCTGGAACTTTGACGTGGTCCAGCCCAAGATGAAGGCGCCCATGGTCACGTGGTCCGAACACGGTGCTCCGTTTATTGCGGCCGTGGAGAACGGTCCCTTGTGCGCCACGCAATTCCACCCCGAAAAGTCCGGCGACGCCGGGGCCCGGCTGCTGAGGAACTGGGTGCAGTCCCTGCGAAAGGGCGCCGCCTAGTGTGGTCCCTGCTCTTGATGGCGCTTGCCGGGATGCTTATTGGCGGCGCCTACACGTTTTACCAGCAAAAGACACCGCGCTGGATACCCATCTGTTTTGCCATTTTGGCCATGATGTCACTGCTGGCGGCCTACCTGTTTACCCTGGGCGGCTGAGTCCATGCCCGCCCCAACCCCGAAGAATGAAAACGCCGAGGACCCCATGACCACCAATGCCCCCATCCTGGAACTGCTGCCCGCCGTTGACGTTGCCGACGGCCAGGCCGTGCGCCTTGTCCAAGGCGAGGCCGGCTCGGAAACCAGCTACGGCTCCCCGCTGGAAGCTGCCCTGACATGGCAGAATGACGGCGCCGAATGGGTGCATCTGGTGGACCTGGACGCCGCCTTTGGGCGCGGCAGCAACCAGTCCCTGTTGCGCGAGGTGGTGGCAGCACTGGACGTCAAGGTTGAGCTGTCGGGCGGCATCCGAGACGATGCCTCCCTGGAGGGCGCCCTGGAGCTCGGTGCGGCCCGCGTCAACCTTGGCACCGCGGCGCTGGAAAATCCGGCGTGGACGGCGAAAGTCATTGAGCGATTTGGTGACCGGATCGCCGTCGGGCTTGATGTACGCGGCACCACATTGGCAGGCCGCGGCTGGACCCGGGAGGGTGGCGACCTCTGGGAGGTCCTGGCCCGCCTGGAGGACGCCGGCTGCGCCCGTTACGTGGTAACCGATGTCACCAAGGACGGCACCCTGCAGGGGCCGAACGTGGAATTGCTGCGCGAAATGTGTGCCCGCACCGCCAAGCCCGTGGTCGCCTCGGGCGGCATTTCCAGCCTGGAGGACCTGCGCGTGCTGCGCACCCTGGTGGGCGACGGCGTCGAGGGGGCCATCGTGGGCAAGGCGCTGTACGCCGGCCAGTTCACGCTCCCGCAGGCCCTGGACGTGGCCGGACGCCGATAGTCCCATGCCAGAGATGCCTCCCACGCACAAAAGACACTTGCCCGGCCATATCGCCGCTGCCCTGGCCGGCGCCGGCGGGGCCACTGACTCCGCCGGGCAGCCGTGGGCCGGGCGTGCCCTTCCGGAGGGGGAAAGCTACCACAACTTTGATGCGGACGACGGCGCTGCGGACGTGCGCTACGAGGCTGCGGTGGGTCAGTTGCTGGGGGGAACAGGCTCCGAGGCGGCGGTGGTGGCGTCCCTCGCGCAGGCGCGCGTGTTCATCCCCATAGTGGCCCAGCTGGCCGCGCAGGCTGTGGGGGAGCAGGGGCTGGCCGCGGACAAGGAATCGGACATGGCACTCGTGACGGTCCAGGCCCCCGACGGGCGGCGTGCGCTTCCAGCCTTTACCCACGCGGCGGCACTGTCCGCCTGGCATCCGGAGGCGCGGCCGGTGGCTGTCTACACCGCCCGGGCCGCACTGTCCGCCGTCGCCGAGGACGCGCAGCTGCTGGTGCTGGACCCTGGCTCGGACCGGCCCTTTGTGGTGCGCCGCCCGGCCATGTGGGCCCTTGCGCAGCAGCGGGAGTGGCTGCCGGCATACAGCGACCCGGCCGTGCTTGCGGTGCTTCGGGAGTCCGTTGACGCAGCCGCCAATCCGGCCGTGGTGGGCATTTCCGCCAGCCCCGGGAAGGGCATAGAATCCCTGTGGGACAAAAATACTGAACCGTCTGGACGGTTAGTCCCCGGCGGGGGCTCCGGACCGGAACTACTTGTCACCATCACCCTCCAGCCCGGGCTCGACCAGCCTGCGGTGGAGGCCCTGCTTCGTTCCTTGCAGGAATTCTGGGCCGGCAGCGATCATTTCGCCGAGTCCGTTGATTCTGTTCAAATACGATTGCGCCATTCCGGCACCACACCATAACCCCATTGCAATGAGCAACTGACGCTCTCTTGCGATGCATCGCGAGAGAGAAGACTTTACGTGAATTTTGCCGGCTACCGGGCCCTGCTTCGGATAGCGCCCGTGCGGCGGCTGCTGCTGATAGCCATGGTCGCGCGAATTCCGCATGCCGCAGCCGGGGTGCTCCTGACGCTGCATGTGGTGGAAACGCTGCACATGAGCTACGCGGCCGCCGGGGGAGTGGCAGCGGCCATCACGGTCGGCATGGCTGTCGGCGCCCCCTGGCGCGGCCGCCAGGTGGACATCCGCGGGCTGCGCCGGGCACTAGTGCCCTCTGTCATCGCCGAAGTGGCCGTCTGGTCCACGGCACCTTTCCTGAACTATGAACTACTGCTGGTGGCGGCCGTCGTCGGCGGATTGTTTGCCGTGCCCATCTTCTCGGTGGTGCGGCAGTCCTTGGGGGTCATGGTGCCGCAGCACCAACGGCGCACCGCCTACGCACTGGACTCGATGGGGGCCGAAATCACGTTCATGGTCGGCCCGGCTGCCGGCGTCATGCTGGCCACCACCACCCACACCGTGGTGGGACTTGTCATCATCGGGGTTTCCTCGGCCCTGGCTGGATTGTTGCTCATGCTGGCCAATCCGCCTACCCGCACAGGACAAAAGGGCGCCTGCCTGGAACCCGCCGCGACGGGTGTCGACATTGCAGTCGATGCCCCGACGGCGCTGATTGCCGGCGACGCCAGCCGGCCGGTGACGGGGCAGCCGCGGACAAGGTTCCGCCGGTTCTGGGGTGCGGCCCGCGGCAACCTGTCCTGGGTCAATCTGGCCGTGCTCGCGGTCCTTGGAGCATCGCTCGGGGCCGGGCTGGTGCTGTCCGGCACCGACGTCGGCATGGTGGCGGTGCTGCGCCACAACGGTCAGGTGGGCGAGCTCGGCATCGTGTTCTTTTTCTGGTGCGGTGCGTCGCTGCTGGGCGGCCTGATCTACGGTTCGCTGCGGCGCTCCATCAACCCGCTCTGGCTGCTCGGGGCCATGGCCCTGCTGACGATTCCCATGGGCTTTGCCACCGACGCGTGGACGCTGGGGTTGCTTTCCATCCTGCCGGGCCTGCTGTGCGCACCCGTGCTGACCTCAAGTGCCGAGCACATTGCCGACCTGGTGGAGGAGCGCCGGCGCGGCGAGGCCATGGGCTGGTATGGCTCGTCCATGACGATCGGCAGCGCTTTGGGTGCGCCTTTTGCGGGCGCCATGATCGACGCCGTCGGGCCGTGGTCCGGGTTTGTGGTCATCGGCGCGTTGGCAGGCATCCTCGCGGCAGCAGGCCTGATCGCACAAGGGGCCCGGCGCGGCCGCCTCGGTGTGAGCGCCGACGGCGGCAACGCCCGGCCGGGGGCGCCTGACCGGGGCGAGCCGGCCAAGGCGCAAATTGACGAGCTGGTGGACGAGCCCGACGCCGTCTAGGGCCCGGAGCTGACGCGCCGGGAGCAGGTCAATTAATTGACGGCGCCGGTGAACTTCTCGCCCGGCCCCTTGCCCGGGGCGTCCGGGAACGGCGACGCTTCGCGGAAGGCCAGCTGGAGGGAACGCAGCCCGTCGCGCAAGGGGCCGGCATGCTGGCTGCCAATCTCCGGGGCCGCGGCCGTGATGAATCCGGCCAGCGCGGTGATGAGCTTGCGGGCCTCGTCGAGGTCCTTCAGCGCCTCGGCGTCGGGGCCGGCGGCGAGCCCGCACTTGACGGCTGCCGCGCTCATGAGGTGAACGGCTGCGGTTGTGATGACCTCAACGGCGGGAACTTCGGCAATGTCACGCACTGCGCTGGCTGCGTCGACACTGCCGGCAGCCTCCTCGGAAGTGGAGTCAAAGCTGTGCCGGGTGTGTGAATTATTATCTGGGGTGTTCATACTGCTAAGCTTGTCACAGACCGGTTGGGTGTCATGACCGACGCGGGGTTCAAACCCGTGATCTGGCACGCACTCAGCTTGCAAGTGGAGTCCTCTCCCACCTTTCGACCCAGCAATGGCGTTGTCTGGTTCAGGTTGGAGCCTTTCATGTGAAGGCAGTCCGCACCCCAGGAAACGACGGTGGCGTGCACCCATCCTTATCGAGGCCTCCGATTGCATCAGCAGCGGGGGCCTTCTTCGTTGCTGATGGCAAACACATTTCTTTATGTCATCAGGAGTTACACATTAGCGAGCCACGCATCAATGATCGTATCCGCGTCCCTGAGGTGCGGTTGGTTGGACCGGCAGGTGAACAAGTAGGGATCGTCCGCATTGAGGACGCCCTCCGTTTGGCTGCCGAGTCGGACTTGGATCTGGTTGAGGTAGCACCGACGGCCAAGCCGCCGGTTTGCAAACTGATGGACTTCGGTAAGTACAAGTACGAGGCCGCCGTCAAGGCGCGTGAAGCCCGGAAGAACCAGACGAACACTGTTCTGAAGGAAATCCGCTTCCGCCTCAAGATTGACAAGCACGACTATGAGACCAAGCGCGGCCATGCACTGCGCTTCCTCGGAGCCGGCGACAAGGTCAAGGCCATGATCCAGTTCCGCGGCCGCGAACAGCAGCGACCCGAGATGGGCATCCGCCTGCTCCAAAAGTTCGCCACCGACGTTGCGGAGGTGGGCGCCATCGAGTCCAGCCCCCGCATTGACGGGCGCAACATGGTCATGGTGATCGGCCCGCTGAAGAACAAGGCTGAAGCCAAGGCGGAAGCACGGCGCAACCAGCAGCGTGCCGATGCCAAGGCCCACAACGAGGCCGTGGCCAATGGCACGGCCCGCGTGGACGTGGACCGTGACAACAAGGCCCCCATGACCCAGTCCCTGGCAGACCTGCTGCCATCGGGCCTGCACCTGGGCGAGGACGCAGCACCCGCTGCGGCAACCCCGGTTGCTGAAGCACCGGCCGCCGAGGCACCCGCTGCGGCAGCACCCTCTGTCAAGGAGGAATCGGCAAAGGTGGACGCATCCGCCGCGCCGGCTGCCGCCGTCGAGCCTGTCCCGGCAGCTGCGGCGCCCGCAGCTGCAAAGGCGCCTGCCAAGGCACCGGCTGCAAAGGTCGCTGCAGCACCGGCCGCGAAGGCCCCGGCCCCCGCGGCCAAGGCTGCAGTCAAGCCGGCGGCAGCACCGGCGGCAGCCAAGCCGGCCGCCATGCCCAGGCCCATCCCGATGCCCAAGCCCATGGCAAAGCCCGTAGCGGCAAAGCCCGCGGCCAAGGCGTCACCCAAGTCCGCAACAAAGCCCGCTGCCAAGGCCGCGCCTGCAAAGAGCCCGGCGGCAGCGGAATCCAAGAACTCAGCTGAGTAAGGCTTTCAGCCTTTCCAGCGGTGAATATACACCCCGACAGTGACCCAACCAGTCGCTGCAAGAGAACCACAGGCAGCGCCGGTGGAAACGTAAGGAGACAGGTCCTCATGCCTAAAATGAAGACACACAGTGGTGCAAAGAAGCGATTCAAGCTGACCGGTTCCGGCAAGCTTCGTCGCCAGCAGGCCAATCGCCGCCACTACCTGGAGCACAAGCCCTCCAGCCTGAAGCGCCGCCTCAAGGGCGACCTCACCGTCGCCAAGGCAGATGTCCGCAACATCAAGAAGATGCTCGGCATCTAGTTTCGCAAGTCAATCGGTGCTGGCCCCTCGAAGGGGACGCGCCATTTCATCAGGGCCTTCCCTGGCTTGATTGGCTTGGGATAACAAAAATTTGAAGGAGTACGCACGTGGCACGTGTGAAGCGGGCGGTAAACGCCCACAAAAAGCGTCGGGTTGTTCTTGAGCGGGCAAAGGGTTACCGCGGACAGCGTTCGCGCCTGTACCGCAAGGCCAAGGAGCAGCTGCTGCACTCGTTCGTGTACAGCTACGGCGACCGCCGCAAGCGCAAGGGCGACTTCCGCCGCCTGTGGATCCAGCGCATCAACGCTGCATCCCGCGCCAACGGCCTGACCTACAACCGCCTGATCCAGGGCCTGAAGGCTGCCGAGGTTGAAGTTGACCGCCGCATGCTTGCAGACCTGGCCGTGAACGACGCCGGTGCCTTCGCCGCACTGGTCAAGATCGCCAAGGCCGCATTGCCTGCAGACACCTCCGCACCGGCGGCAAAGTAGCGCAAAACGGACGGAACCCCCAGTTCCATTTTCATCGCGGCCGACTGCTAAAGTCCTAAGCATGAATGAACCCGGGCGCCCGCCAGCAGATGCAATGACCAATCCTCGAGCAGATCGAGTGAGGGACGTTGCAAAGCTGGCCGGGCGCTCGGGCCGTTTAAAGCGCCGCCAATTCTTCGTGGAGGGCCCCCAGGCAGTACGGGAGGCACTGCAGGCCCACCGGGACTGCTTGGACGCCGGCGGCACGGCCGTCGTCGAGGCCGTGTACGCCACCGTGGAGTGCCTCAAGCGCCATCCGGAGCTTTTCGAACTGGCCTCACCGAAGGGCTCGCAGCTGCAGGTCCGCATTGCCAGCGACTTGGTCCTGTCCGCGATGACGGACACCGTGACGCCCCAGGGCGTGGTTGCCGTCTGCAATTTTGTCGATGTGCCGCTGGAGGAGGTACTGGCCGCCAAGCCCAAGCTGATCGCCATGCTGTGCCGCGTTCAGGATCCCGGCAACGCAGGAACGGTGCTGCGGGCGGCGGATGCGGCCGGGGCGGACGCCGTCATCTTCTCCAACTCCAGCGTGGACATCTACAACCCGAAGGCCGTCCGTTCCACGGCCGGCTCCCTGTTCCACCTTCCCGTGGTCCGCGGAGTCGAGCTGGCCGAGGTGGTCAGTGCGGCCAAGGCCGCTGGCGTGGGCGTGCTGGCAGCAGACGGTTACGGCCAGCTGAACCTGGACCTGCTCCAGGATGAAAGTGCCGCACGGGCCTTTGAACAGCAGATCCCTGATTCACAGTATGCCCTCGAGGAACCAACCCTGTGGCTCTTCGGCAACGAGGCCCAGGGCCTCGCAGGCGAGGAAAAGGCGCTGGCGGACCACCGCGTGGCCGTCCCCGTCTACGGCGAGGCGGAATCGCTGAACCTTGGCACGGCAGCCACCGTCTGCCTGTACGCCAGCGCCAGGGCACAGCGCCGCGCCGACTGAAAGCAACCGGCACCGCATGATGCGGGGCACCACTCCTTGAAGGGGAACAATCATGGCCCATGGTGGCGGCAGCAAAGCCATTGTCGCGGCACTGGCAGCAAATCTGGCCATTGCGGTGCTGAAGTTTCTTGCCTACCTGCTCACGCTTTCCTCGTCCATGCTGGCCGAGTCCATCCACTCGCTGGCGGACTCCGGCAACCAGCTCTTGCTGCTGCTCGGCGGCAAGCGGGCCAAGCGGCAGGCCAGCGCTGAGCACCCCTTCGGGTATGGCCGCGAACGCTACGTGTACGCCTTTCTGGTGTCCATCATCTTGTTCAGCGTGGGCGGAGTCTTTGCCCTGTATGAGGCATATTCAAAGTGGCAGCATCCGCACGCCATGGATGCGCAGTGGGCGTGGGTCCCGCTGGCGGTGCTGGTGGGCTCGATCCTCCTGGAGGGCAACTCCTTCCGCACGGCCATCAAGGAATCCAACCACACCCGCGGTTCGAAGAGTTGGGCCCAGTTCATTAGGACGGCCAAGGCGCCCGAGCTGCCGGCCGTGCTGCTTGAAGACTCGGCCGCCCTGCTGGGCCTGATTTTTGCACTATTCGGCGTCAGCATGACCATTGCAACAGGCAACGGACACTGGGACGCCGTCGGCACGGCGCTCATCGGCGTGCTGCTGGTATGCGTGGCCGTCATCCTGGCCGTGGAGACCAAGTCCCTGCTGCTCGGTGAATCCGCCACGGAAGAGGACGTCCGCGCCATTGAACAAGCCCTGCTCGGGCCCGGCGTGAGCCGCATCATCCACCTGAAGACCCTGCACCTGGGACCCGAGGAACTGCTCGTGGCGGCGAAGATCGCCGTGGACAAGTCAGAGACCGGCGCCCAGATTGCAGCCGCCATTGACGACGCCGAGAAGCGCGTCCGCGCGGCCGTCCCCATTGCCCGGGTCATCTACCTGGAACCGGACATCTACTCCGCCACCGCGGACATCCAGCCGTAGTACTTGACGGCGCCGGGCGTGCGGTGGCACCTCGGACGACGGCGGCGCCGGGCCTGCGGTGGGACCTCGGACGACGGCGGCGCCGGGCCTAAGCGGCGCCGGGCCTACGGCGCCGTGGCCGCCGCAGCAGTCGCGCGGGTGCGGTTGGTGCGCTCCAACATTCCGCTGGCCCCGGCAATGGCCAGTCCCAACACCGCAAGCACCGCGCCGACCAGTGCCGGGGCCGTGAAGCCCCAGCCCCAGGTGATGACCAGCCCGCCAACAAAGGCGCCCAGGGCGTTGGCCATGTTCAGCGCCGAGTGGTTCAGGGACGATGCGAGGGTCGGTGCACCGGGGGAGACATCCAGCAGACGCGTCTGCAGCGACGGGATCAACATGGACCCCGACGCGCCAATGACGAAGGTCATGAGCAGCGCCGCCCACTGGATGTGGACTGTCAGGGCATAAACCACCAGCACCGCGGCGATGCAGGCCATCATGAGGTAGATGCTCCCCATGACTGACCAGTCAGCCAGCTTGCCACCCACAAAACTACCGGCCACCATGCCCAGCCCGTACAGGCCCACGATGACCGGCAGGAACCCTGCACTGAATCCGGCGACGTCGGTCATGGTGTTGGCTATATAGGTGTACACAGCGAAGAAGCCGCCAAAGCCCACCACGCCGATGAGCAGGGTCAGCCAGACCTGGCTCCGCTTGAGGGCGCTGAGTTCACGGCGCAGGCTGGCATCCGGATGTGCCTTCTGGGCCGGGATGGCCTTCGCAATGGCTGCGAGCGTCACCAGCCCCACGAAGGCCACCAGCACAAACATCAGGCGCCAGCCGAACTGTTGGCCCACCAGCGTGGCAAGCGGCACGCCCACCACGTTGGCAACGGACAGGCCCATCATGACCATGGCAATGGCCCGCCCCCGCTTGGTGGGCGCCACCAGGGATGCGGCCAGGACCGCCGCCACGCCAAAATAGGCGCCGTGGGGCAGGCCCGCCACGAAGCGGGTCACCATCAAGGTGACGTAGTCCTGCGCAAAAACGGAGGACAGGTTGCCCAGCGTGAACAGGGCCATGAGCGCCAGCGCCAAGGTCTTGCGCGGCCACTTGGCACTCAAGGCCACCAAAAGTGGCGCGCCCACCACCACGCCGAGGGCATAGGCGGAGATGACATGGCCTGCTTCGGGCACCGTGACGTGGACGCCTTCCGCCACATTGGGCAGCAGTCCCATCATGGCAAATTCGGTGGTGCCAATGCCGAAACCGCCGATGGCGAGGGCAAAAATGGCCCAGGCGGCAGAGTTCGCCGAACCGCGCCGCGTGCCGGACAAGGTGGTCGAGGTGCTCATGAAGTGTGCTCTCACTGATGGAAGTTGTCGTCACCGCACTGTTGCAATGCGCGCGCCGGCTGCCGGAATGCTGGATCGATGCCGGGAATCAAGGCCCTGCCAAGATGAAGGTGCCCCGGTCCATTCTAGTTTCCCTTAGGCTGGGCCATGTGACCCTTTCCCATGACACCAAGCCCGCGCCGATCCCCCGGCAGATAGTGGGAGGTGCGCTGGTGGACTCCCTGCTCCGCCCGACACGCCTCTTGGCAGCACGGCGCACGGCGCCCCCCGAGTTTGCCGGCATGTGGGAGTTCCCCGGCGGCAAGGTTGAAGCCGGGGAGACTGCGCCGCAGGCCCTCCACCGGGAACTGGCCGAGGAATTGGGTGTGACGGTCCGGCTGGGCGCGGAACTGGCGGGCCCGACGCCGGACGGCTGGCCCCTCAGCATCAAGGCCTCCATGCGGGTGTGGCTGGCGGAGCTGACTGGGGGCTCGCCCGAACCGCTGGAGGACCATGACGTGTTGCGCTGGGTGGACCTGGCAGGAGACGAAGTGCTGGCGCTGCCATGGATACCGGCGGACATGCCCATCGTCCACGCCCTGCTCGCCCTGAACACGGCAAACTGAAGGTGTTGAATTCTGGCCGCCCTGTGCCAGACTGGGGGTTACCCAAGCGCAAGGAGGTTGTGCAGTGACATCGTCCGAGAACCACAACGACGCAGCGCCGGCCAGCGCCGGTGCCAGTGACGAAATGAAGGAAAAGTTCCGCCAGGCACTGGAAAACAAGAAGAACCAGCGCCATGGAAGTGTGGAAGCAGCCAACGGCGCCAAGATCAATTCACAGCACGGAGCTGCCTCGCACAAGCGTGAATTCCGGCGCAAGAGCGGATAGGGAGGCGCACATCCGCCGGCATGGTTGCTAAAACAGGGCCAGTTGCCCGTCGGATGCGCCGTCGTGGCCGGAAAGGCCAGGACCGGCAGGGACAAGGGCGGGGGCATGCACGGCAGCCCCCGCCTTTCTGTGTCCGTCACCCCTGTGTCCGTCACCCCTGTGCCCGCCACCGTGGCCCGGCACGTCCATGGGCAGGCTGCCGCTCGGGTAGCTGGCCTCCTCCCGGCGTGGATCGTGGATAAAGCCGGCCTGCCCGGCAAAGCCGTGGCGGAGTTTGGCCTCGTTGACCCGTGCTGCCAGCCACTGGCGGTAGTCCTTGGGCGCGTAGGCCCCCTGACCGTAGAGTCGCTGGTAGCGCCCAACCAGGGCAGGGTGTTCGCGTGCCAGCCACTTCATGAACCATTCCCGGGTGCCGGGGCGCAAGTACAAGGCACCGGCGGTCACACCGGTGGCCCCCGCAGCAGACAACGCAGCGAACAAAGCATCCAGGGACTCCTCGGAATCCGTCAACCAGGGCAGGATCGGCATGGCCATGACCCCGCACGGCAGGCCGGCGTCCCGCAATTTTTCGATCAGCGCCAGCCTCGCCTTGGGCGAAGGGGTGCCAGGTTCGACGGCGGCGGCCAGCGTGGCATCCAGGAGGGCCAGTGAAATGCCCATGCCCACACTGACTTGTCGGCCTGCCGCCTGCAGAAGCGGAATGTCCCGGGCCAGCAGCGTCCCCTTCGTCAGGATGGAAAACGGCGTGCCGGAATCGGCCAGGGCGGAAATGATTCCGGGCATGAGCCGGTAGCGGCCCTCGGCCCGCTGGTAGGGATCCGTGTTGGTGCCCAGGGCCACGTGGGGATGCTGCCACGAGGGCTTGAAAAGCTCCTTCCGCAGCACCTGCGCCACGTTGACCTTCACCACCACTTGGGAGTCGAAATCGGCGCCCGAGTCAAAGTCGAGGTAAGTGTGGCTTTTGCGCGCGAAGCAGTAGACGCAGGCATGCGAGCAGCCGCGGTAGGGGTTCACTGTCCATTCAAAAGGCATGGTGGAGGTGGCCGGGACTTTGTTGAGGGCGCTTTTGGCAAGCACCTCATGGAAAGTCACCCCCGCGAACTCCGGAGTATGCACGGTTTTGACCAGTCCGGCCAGCGGGAGCAGCGGCGTGTCCCGCGGCTGTTTGAGTTCCTGTGCGTTCCACCTCATAAAACTAATTCGAACATATATTCTAAGATTAGTCAATGGACTTTTCCTGCATGCTTGTCCGGACTGGGCGGCGGGTGCAGTTACCGACTGGTACCAATATGGCCCAGATCACACCGGCGGGCGCTAGGCTGAAGGCATGGGGCCGGCGTTCATCCCCATTTCTTAGTAGATTCCGTCCGCAAAGAGGAGCTGTCATGACAAACCTGGCCACCATCGTGGGCACGTCCGCACACAACAATCCGGCGGGCGTGGCCATCAAGATGGACGACATTGAAATAACCTTCGGAGCACTGGAGGTGCTCAGTGCCAAGGTTGCCGCCCTGCTGGCTTCCCGAGGCATCAGGCCGGGGGACAGGGTGGCGCTGATCTCACCCAACCTGCCGCAAATGCCGCCCATCTACTACGGAATCCTGCGCTACGGGGCCATTGTGGTGCCCTTGAACCCGCTGCTGAAATCGCGGGAGGTGGCCTACCACCTGTTGGACTCCGGCGCCGTGCTTGCCTTTGCCTGGGAGGGCGTCATGGGGGAGGTGGCGGCGGGCGCCGCCGACACGGGTACGGCGATCATCCCCATCGACGCTGCGTTCATGGGCCTGCTGGCCCCATTGGAGCCCCTTTCCGAGGTGGCCGCAGCCGGAAAGGACGACACCGCCGTCATCCTTTACACCTCGGGCACTACGGGGAAGCCGAAGGGCGCCGAGCTCACCCACGAAAACCTGCGCAGCAATGCCGAGGTCTCGGTCAGCCTGTTCAGCAGCAGGAACGGGGACGTCATCTTCGGCGGCCTGCCGTTCTTCCACATCTTCGGGCAGACCTGCGCACTCAACTCTGCCGTCCTGGCCGGCGCCACCGTCACCATCCTGCCCAAATTCGACCCGGTCAAGGCGCTGGAAATCATCCAGCGGGACAAGGTCACCATTTTCGAGGGTGTGCCCACCATGTACATTGCGCTGCTGCGCACGCCCGGGCGGGAAAACTATGATCTCTCCAGCCTGCGCCTGGCCGCATCCGGTGGCTCCCCGCTGCCACTGGAAGTCCTGCATGAATTTGAAAACACCTTTGGCGCCACCATGCTCGAAGGCTACGGCCTGTCCGAAACCTCTCCTGTGGTCTCCTTCAACCAGATGGACGGCATCCGCAAGCCCGGCTCCGTGGGCACCGCGGTGGCCGGCGCGCAGCTGAGGGTGGTCGACGACGCCGGGAACGACGTCGAACCCGGTGCCGTGGGGGAAATTGCCGTGGCGGGGCCGTACGTCATGAAGGGGTACTGGAACAACCCGGAAGCCACGGCGGCTGCCATACCCGACGGGTGGTTCCGCACGGGGGACCTGGGCCGCAAAGACGCCGACGGGGTCTTCTTCATCGTGGACCGCAAAAAGGACATGATCCTGCGGGGCGGCTACAACGTCTACCCCCGCGAGGTTGAGGAAGTCCTCTATGAACACCCTGCGGTGGCCGAGGCTGCGGTGGTGGGCCGTCCCGATGACATCCACGGCGAGGAAGTTTATGCGGCCGTGGCGCTCAAGGCAGGCGCCGAGGGAGCCGACGATCCCGAGGCCCTCGCCGCCGACATCCGCGACTTCGTCAAGGAGAGGGTGGCCGCCTACAAGTTCCCCCGCCGGGTCATCATCATGGACACCCTACCCAAGGGGCCGACGGGCAAGATCCTGAAGCGGGAAATCACCATCTAGCCGACGTTATCGAAGGGCGCACGATGGCGGCCGGGCACCTGTGGTGTACGGCCGCCCGTGCAGCGCGGATTCCTAGATCAAATTCCAGGTCACCTCGACGGTGGCGGTGATGCTGCTTTGGCCTGGCTCCATCGGCAGCGCCATGATTCCTGCATCGGCGCCCGTTGACATTGCCCGGGCCATCGGAATCATTCCCTGGTCGACCATCTCGGTGATGGCCGTTGCGGTGCCCAAGGTCCGTCCGGCCAGGGCCGCGTACATGTCGGCGGCATGAACGGCGTCGGCCCAAGCCACGGCGCGGGCAGCGTCCTTCGCGGCAGAGAGATCGGACACAGCCGGGCGGAGTCCGTGGATCCGCACGGCGTCACCGCCGACGTCGACCACTGCGGCGATGACATCCGCCGCAGCCTCGTCATAGCTAAGTATGACGTTCAGGCTGGAGGTGACGATGTAGCCAACGATGGCACGGGTCTTCCCCTCCAGCCATTGCTCGTCAGCATGCACATTCAGCGCCTCAGTTCCCACCACATCGCGGGCGAGGGATAGCTCGAGCAGGCGTTGCTGGATGGCCGTTATGGCGTTGGCTGCCGCGGCGTAGGCTTCCTTGACGGTGTTTCGACGAGCCTCGATGCCAACGCTGATATGAAAGTAGTCGGGCTGGGCGCTGACAGAACCCTTCCCGGTGACCGTGATCGCATTGGCGGTGCGGGTGATTTCACTCATGGGTGGGACCTTTCCTTCGGGGAGTGGTGCCTGTTACCTGGGATAACGTGAAGCTTCGTAAAGAGTTGCGCAAGGCCGGCAGGCGGGTGAGGGTGGGCAGTTCCCGGTAGCCGCCCAGGGCAAGGCCGGCGCTGCGTTCAAAGAAATTCCTGCTGCCCGGGTCCCCTGTCCGCCACCACGAATAGGCGGCGCAGGCTGCGTAGAGGGGAAGGAATGGCAGGCCCAGACACCAGGCGTATTGGGTGGAATGGGCTGCCTCGTGTTTAAGCAGGTCTGGGCGGGAGTCGATGAAGGCGCGGTCTGCCCGGTAGAAGATCACGTTGCCAACCGTGAACGCGCCGGCCAAGGGCAGTTTGGGTCGGTATTCGGTGCCGAAAAGCAGACCGTCCGGGCCAGGTTCCACGGGAGTCCGGCTCAGGGCCGCAAGCAGCAGGCCGGCGGCCGTGGACAGGTTCAGCGCGTTCGCCAGCTGGCGGCACCGCAGGGCAGCCCTCACGGGGCGCTGACGGTGGGGGCCGGCGTGGCCGCCGGGGCTACCTTGGCCCCCGGAACCGGTTGCAGCACGGCCTTCAAGACCGTGGTTTCCACAACGTGCAGTTGCGCCAGCGCTTCCTTGATTCCGGGCTGGGACTTGTGGCAGGCGGTCAACGGCCACTTCACATGGATGGCCCGGCCCGTTGCGTCCAGCAGCCAGAGGTCCGGGGTGATTTCGAGGGAAGCCTCGCACACCAGCTTTCCCACCGCCTTGTCGCTGGGCGTGTGAAGGAACTTGACCAGGGGCACCAAGTCTCCCGAGAGCCGCTTCTGGGTGATGGTCCGCCAGGTGCCCCGAGCGTCGGTGACGTTGTCGCCGAAGGCGGTGCATTCCACCACCGAGACGGGCTGGAACCCTTCGGGAATGCCGCCCATGTCCTTTGCAGAGGGATCGGCCAGGCCGTTGCCCTCATACCAGTGGGCGGTGGTCAGGCAGTTGGCGCCGGCCAGGATCCGCGCCGGCGGCGGCGTGACGGGCACCACGGCGTCGGCCGGCCTGAAGTCGATGGACTTTGACGACGTAGGCTTCAGGGCCGCCAAGGCCTGCCGGACGCCCGGCTTGGTGAGGCCGCAGGAGTCACGCGGCCATTGGATGTGGACCGCCCTGCCAGCCGCATCCACCAGCCAAAGGTCCGGGATTGTCTCTCCCACGGATAAACAACTTCCGCCGCCCTGCCGGTCGCTTTGTTGTGCCAGCGCCGCCAGCAGGGGCGAATAGTTCCCGGAGTAGTGCTGTTCCAGGATTGAGGCCCAGGCCGGCTCCGTGCTTACCTGCCGGAAGATGCGTGGCCCCGGGGAGCAGGTGACCACGTCCTCCGGCACAAAGTCCTGCGGCACGCTCCCCATCTTGTCCGCTACGGCAGCGGGAGCAGTCATGAGGGGTTCATTCCAATACGTGGTGGCAAGGCAGTCGGCCTTGGCCTGCAGGGCGGCGGGGGCCGGCGTGGAGTGTGTGATGCCAGGTGCAGAAGCGTTGCACCCGGACAGGCACAGGGCCAGGGCGGCCATCAGGGAAACGGTCCACGCAGCCAGGCGCCAGTGCGCCCGGCCGAAAGCAGGCTCTGGTCCGTTCATGGAGCCACCTGCACTTCAAGCGGTTTCGCGGACACAGTCTTCAGCCCCGCCAGCGCCTTTGCCGTGTCCGGTTTGCCGCGGGTCTTGCCGCACGCGTCCACCGGCCACGTCACGTGCACGGCCTTTCCCGCGGCGTTGACCAGCCACAGGGACGGAACTATTTCACCATCAGCCGTGCAGGCAATGCCGTCCTGCCTGTCGCTGGGCTGCGCCAGTGCCGCCAGCAGCGGAGCAAAGTCTCCGGACAGGTGGCGCTCCACCATCCTGGGCGGGCCCGGGGTGGCGGTACGGGCCGGCACGGAAAAGTCGAAGGTGCACTCCACTGCATCCACCGGAACGAAGCCTGGAGGAACGCTTCCCATCAGCTGCGCCGCGGAGGCCGTGGGGCCGTAGCCGGGCCGCCACTCGGACGGAACCGTGCAGTCGACCTTGTCCTGAAGTGCCGCCGGATCAGGCGTGTAGTGGGTTACCCGGCCCGGGAGCAGGACATTGCAACCCGCCAGTCCCCCTGCCAGCAGCCCCAGCGCAAGGCAGCCCGGCAGCGCGCGGCCGGCAGCCGCCGTCGTACGCCTCAAAGCCAGCGGTGCAAGGTAGCCCATGCCTTGAGCGTAGCAACGTCTGCACGGGAAGGGGATGGCAAAAGGGTAAAGACTGTGTACCGTTTGGCCGGCGGGAGGACCCGTGGCAATTCAAGAACCATGGGGCGGTCCCCTAGACTGGGTGAGGCGGCCCGAGCTACGCCGCCGCTTACTCGCACACGAGCTTAGGTAAAAACTGTAGATGTCTGACATTCCCCAGAAGACGGCCCCAGCGCCGCAATCTTCCACCGAACCCGCCGCAGCGCCGGACCCCCGGGATGAAGCCGCCATCGGCGCCGCCGTCGAGGCTGCGCTCGCAGCCATCGCCGCTGCGTCCACCCTGGACGAGCTCAAGACCGCCCGCTTGGCGCACACCGGCGAAAAGTCGCCCCTGAGCCTGGCCAACCGCGAGATTGGCGCCCTCTCCAAGGAATTCAAGGCTGCCGCCGGCAAGCTCATGGGTGCTTCGCGCGGCCGTGTCGCCAAGGCGCTCGCAGCCCGCACCGAGGTGCTCGAGGCCGAGGATGCCGCCCGCATCCTGGTGGAGGAAACCGTCGACGTCACGGCCGCCCCGCGCCGCCGCCGGGCAGGTGCCCGCCACCCGCTCTCGACGCTGCAGGACCGCGTCAGCGACATCTTTGTGGGCATGGGCTGGGAAATTGCCGAAGGCCCGGAGCTGGAGTCCGAGTGGTTCAACTTTGATGCCCTCAACTTCAAGCCGGACCACCCCGCCCGGGAAATGCAGGACACCTTCTTCGTGGAGCCGCCCGAGGCCCACCTGCTGCTGCGCACCCACACCTCGCCCGTGCAGGTCCGCTCCCTCCTGGAACGCGAACTGCCCGTGTACGTGCTGTGCCCCGGCAAGGTGTTCCGCACCGACGAACTCGACGCCACGCACACGCCCGTGTTCCACCAGTTTGAGGGCTTGGCCATTGACAAAGGCTTGTCCATGGCGGATTTGCGCGGCACGCTGGAGCACTTTGCCCGGCAAATGTTTGGCGGCGAAGCCAGCATCCGCCTGCGTCCCAATTACTTCCCGTTCACCGAGCCGTCCGCCGAGCTGGACATCTGGCACCCGGGCGCCAAGGGCGGCCCCCGCTGGATTGAGTGGGGCGGCTGCGGCATGGTGAATCCAAACGTGCTCCGCGCGGCCGGCATTGACCCGGACCAGTATTCAGGATTTGCCTTCGGCATGGGAATTGAGCGGACCTTGATGTTCCGCAACGAGGTGTCCGACATGCACGACATGATCGAGGGCGACGTACGATTCAGCGAACACTTTGGGATGGAGATCTAAGCGGTGCGTATTCCACTGACTTGGCTGCGCGAGTATGCGCAGGTGCCGGCAGGAGCAACTGCCGAAGACGTCATGACCGAGCTGGTCAAGGTTGGCTTTGAGGAAGAAGCCGTCCACCGCCCGCTGGATTCAATCAGCGGACCCATTGTGGTGGGCCAGGTGCTTTCCATGAGCCCCGAACCGCAGACCAACGGTAAGACCATCAACTGGTGCTCGGTCCGCGTGGTTCCCGAAGGTGCCGTGCAGCCCCATGAGGGGGAGGGCATTGAGCCTTCGGGCATCCAGGAGGTTGTGTGCGGGGCGCACAATTTCACCGTGGGCGACAAGGTGGTTGTCACCCTGCCCGGGGCAGTGCTGCCCGGGGACTTCCGCATTTCCCCGCGCAAGACCTATGGCCATGTCTCCGCCGGCATGATCGCCTCCGTCCGCGAGCTGGGGATAGGCGAGGACCACGACGGCATCCTGGTGCTCTCCACCCTGGGCCTGGACCCGGAACTGGGCAGCGATGCGCTGGACCTGTTGGGCCTGACTGACGAAGCCGCCGAGATCAACGTGACCCCGGACCGCGGCTACGTGTTCAGCATCCGCGGCGCCGCCCGCGAGTACGCCCACGCCACCGGCACCCCGTTTACCGACCCGGCGGCCCTGGTCTCCGTCACCGCTGCCACGGGGCCGGGCTACCCTGTCCGCCTCGAGGACCAGGCGCCCATCTATGGGCTCTCCGGCTGCGACCGCTTCGTGGCCCGCACCGTGCGTGGAATTAACCCGGCTGCGCCAACTCCCACCTGGATGTCCTCCCGCCTGCGCCTGGCCGGAATCCGCTCCATCTCGCTGCCTGTGGATATCTCCAACTATGTGATGCTGGAGCTGGGCCAGCCCCTGCACTTCTACGACGCCGACAAGCTCGACGGCGACATTGTGGTGCGCCGTGCCGCCGCGGGGGAGACCTTGCGGACCCTCGACGGCAAGGTCCGCAAGCTGGACGTGGAGGACCTGCTGATCACCGATTCATCCGGTCCCATCGGCGTGGCGGGTGTCATGGGCGGCGCGTCCACCGAGGTCACCTCCTCGACCACACGGGTGCTGGTTGAGGCGGCCCACTTTGAGGAAGTGTCCATTGCCCGTTCGCGGCGCCGCCACAAGCTGCCGTCCGAGGCATCCAAGCGCTTTGAGCGCGGCGTGGATTGGGAAGTTGCCGACGAGGCCGCCCAGCGTGCCGTGAACCTGCTCGTTGAGCTGGCCGGCGGCACCGAGGACACCACCGTCACCGACGTCGGCACCCCGCCGGCAGCCGTCACCGTTTTCCTGCCGGCAGGATTCGCCTCGGCCCGCATCGGCATCGACTTCACACCGGAGCAGATCCAGGGCACGCTGACAGACCTGGGTGCCCTGGTTGAGGCGGCCGACGGCGGCTGGTCCGTCACAGCCCCGAGCTGGCGCCATGACCTGGCCACCCCCGAGGACCTGACCGAAGAAGTGGCCAGGCTGGTGGGCTACGACCTGATACCCGCCACCCTGCCCACCGCCCCTCCCGGCCGCGGGTACTCGCGGACGCAGCAGCAGCGCCGCCGCGCAGTCCAGGCACTGGCCGATTCCGGCCTGACGGAGATCCTGGCGTATCCTTTTGTGTCCAAGGCGGCCAACGATTCCTTCGGCGTGGCCGAAGCCGGCGCCCCGCGGGAAGCCGTGAAGCTGGCCAACCCGCTCAGCGAGGAATTCGGGTACCTGCGCACCTCCGTGCTGCCGGGCCTGATCGAAACGGCGAAGCGGAACCACTCGCGAGGCTTCCACGACCTCGCCCTGTTCGAGTCCGGACTGGTGTTCCTGCCATCGGGCACCATGGGCACTGCCTCCATCCCGCCGCTGGGAGCCAAGCCGTCTGATGCCGTCCTGGACGCGCTTGACGACGGCATCCCCTACCAGCCGCTCACCATTGGCGCACTGTTCACAGGCAAGGACACCCCGGCCGCACCGGGCCACACGCCGCGTTCCTGGGACTGGGCCGACGCCGTCGACGCCGCGCGCCTCGTGGCTGACGTGACCGGCGTGGACCTCGTGGTGGAGCAGGGCTCGCACCAGGCGTTTCACCCCGGCCGGGCGGCAGTGTTGAAGCTGCGCTCCGGCGAGGTGGTGGGCTACGCCGGTGAACTGCACCCGAAGCTGCTGGCCGAGGAGCACCTGCCGGCGCGCACCGTGGCGATGGAACTCAACGCCAGCAAGGTCTTTGACGCCGCGGCCGACGTCATTGTTGCCAAGCCGATCTCCACCTTCCCGGTGGCCACACAGGACGTTGCCCTGGTGGTTCCGGCAGAGATTCCCGCGGCAGCAGTGCTGGAAACCTTGCGTGAAGGTGCCGGGGAGTTGCTGGAGGATGTTGCCTTGTTCGACGAGTATGAGGGAGCCGGAATTCCGGCCGGGAGCAAGTCGCTGGCATTCGGGCTGAGGTTCCGCGCGGCCGACCGCACACTCACTGCCGACGAAGCATCAGCGGCCCGTGCGGCCGCCGTCGAACTGGCCGCGGAACGCTTTGGCGCCACCCAACGCTAAGCACGGGCCGGGCCGCAGCCCTGACCATTTCCCCGCAAGCCGGGCACGGAATGGTTGGGGCTGTGGCCCGGTTAACTCGCGACTTCCGACAGATGCGCCATGAGCTGACGGAGACTGCTAAGGGACGCTGGCCGGCAGGCCGGGGCTTTTGAGCGGCACCGGGAACTCTGTCCAAGCTGCCCCGTACTGGCGCAAATACGTTGCAAATATCTTGTCGAGTTCAACGCCTGTACCCGGGCAGGGGAGCCCTGCGCCGTTCCTTAAATGAAGACCTGCCGTTGAGAAAACGGTCGTAATGGGCCTGTTCGATCTCGAACCGTTGCTGGGCGAGAATGGAATCCCCACCATAGTCCAATTGGTGGCGAGGAGGAGGCGAGCAGTCCATGACGAGCCCGGCACTGCAGGAATGGCCGCCAAGCCACAACGGGTACCGCCGTTCCGAAGTGTCCGCCGTGGTGGGTTGGGGCGATGCGGCCTGGGAACGCGCAGCCAGGGACGTGCTGCGCTGGAAGGTGAAAACGGCCAGCGGGTTTACCGTGGACCAGCCGGGCAGGGTGTCACCGGGTGACCGTGTGGCTGTCACGGCGCACTTCCTCGGCATGGCGGTCGTGGAACCAGTGGAGGTTGCAGAGGTCGTAGACGAACCGCACCGCGCCGGCTTCTCCTACCGGACCCTTCCGGGCCACCCCGTCAGCGGGGAGGAAGCCTTCATAGTGCACCGCCACGGCGGCGAGGTGCGCCTGACCATTCGATCCCTCACCAGG
Organism: Arthrobacter sp. A2-55; assembly: GCF_025548615.1. Lineage (NCBI taxonomy): Bacteria > Bacillati > Actinomycetota > Actinomycetes > Micrococcales > Micrococcaceae > Arthrobacter > Arthrobacter sp. A2-55. The sequence continues at coordinate 66,417 of NZ_JAJLOZ010000007.1, forward strand.
GCCGCGCCGCAACAACCCTGGCGGGCCCTGTTCCCGGTGCTGCTGGTAGTGCAAAGTATCGTGCGAAGGCGCTATGTGAAGGCCCTCCTGGACTGAGGGCTCTGCTCGACTCAGGGCTCAGCGCTGCACGGGCCTGCCGTGGCCGGGACAAAACCACGTGGCGTTCAGGTCTTGAAGGACCGCCGTCGAAGCCAGTGCCTGGGCCTTGTCCGTGATCAGCAGCCGGGGAAATTGCTTCAAGGTGCCGTCGGCGCGGACCATGGCGGCGTCGCCTGAGAACACCGTCTGGTTCCAGACCAGGGAAAAGTGCCCGGGCGTGTGCCCCGGGGTCGGCAATGCAGTGATTTCCGGTGGGAAACCCACGGACTCGCCCAGAAAGTTCACCGTTTCCGGCAACTTCGGCCGCCCCACCGATGACATGACCCGGCGCGCGAGAGTTCCCGGGGACCGGGTCCCGGCCAGGATTTCCGAGTCCGCCTTTCCTATCCACACGCGCGCCCCGGCAGCCGCAGCGACTGCCCGTGCCGCGCCGGCATGGTCGACGTCGTAGTGCGTCAGCAGTATGTGCCTGACTGCACCGGCAAAGCCGGCCTCCGCCAATTCTGAAATGACGGCCCGCGCGCCCGACTTCATGCCGGGATCGACCACGGCGAACCCGTCTCCCAGCGGGATCACATAGCCGTTGGCGCCGCGGGACCTGTTCAATTTGAACGCGCCGTTGGGAAGTTCGTGCATGGCCGGTGTCCTCCGTTCTCGGGTGGCAGGAAGCGGATCCGCCGTGTTGCAAGGTCCGCGCCCGTCTTAGGGAAAGGTTACCTGCCATGACAATCGGAAGCTGGGCAGATGGGCGGCCGGACAGCTCAGGACCAGTGGCAGCGTCGAAGTGGTCGGCGTCGTCGGGCTGGCAGTCGCCGTGGGCTGGTTCCTTTTCCTCTGAGCCTGACGAAGCCCCCGGCCAATCCGTGGCCGGGGGCTTCGTGCTGCCGGGTTGGCTGCTGCGGAAGGAGCAACTACGGCACCAGGATGACCTTGCCGGTGGTCTTGCGTCCCTGCAGCGCGGAGTGCGCAGCGCCGGCTTCCGCCAGCGGGAAACGTGCGCCGATGCGGGCAGTGAGCCTGCCCTCGGCGACGGCGTTGAACACCTCCGTGGCCCGCCAGCGGCGCTCCTGGGGGTTGAGCAGGTAGCTGCCCAGCGTGGGCCGGGTGACAAACAGTGAGCCCCCCGTGTTGAGCCGCTGCAGGTCCAGCGGCGGCACCTGGCCGGAGGCCCCGCCAAACAGCACCAGCATTCCCCTGGTGCGCAGCGACGCAAGGGAACCGTCGAACGTGTCCTTCCCAACGCCGTCGTATGCCACATCGACACCCACGCCATCGGTGAGCTCGCGCACCGCCGCGGCAAACCCTGCGTACCGCAGCACCTCGTCGGCGCCGGCCACACGCGACAGCTCTTCCTTTTCATCCGTGGACACGGTGGTGATGACGCGGGCCCCGCGTTCCTTGAGCATCTGGGTCAGCAGCAGGCCCACACCGCCGGCGCCGGCATGCAGCAGCACGGTCTGGCCGGGCTCCACATGGTAGGTCGAGTTCATCAGGTAGTGCGCGGTCATTGCCTGCAGGGGCAGGGCGGCTGCAATGTCCAGCGGCACCGCGGACGGCACGGGCAGCGCCTTGTCCTGGTCAACAATGGCGTACTCGGCGTAGCAGCCCCGGCCCTCTGCCGTGGCAATGTGGTCGCCCACGGCAAAATCCTCCACGCCTTCACCGACGGCAACCACCGTCCCAGCCGCCTCGGAGCCAGGGGTAAAGGGGAACAGCACGGTGTAGGTGCCGTCGCGCTGGTACGTCTCGATAAAGTTCACCCCGACGGCGGCCACCTGGAACAGCAGCTGGCCCGGGCCGGGAGTGGGAACGGGAACCTCGCGCAGGCCCAGGACTTCGGGTCCGCCGGAGGCATCTGCGACGATGGCACGGCACTGTTGGGTCATGGTGTTCTCCACTTCATCTTGGCTGCGTCTTGAGCTCTGCGAGCTGCGTGCTTTCCCCGGGAGGCCAGGCACGCGCCCGCCCGTGACTCCATCATAGGACCGCGTCGGAGACCGCCGCAGACAAAACGTGGATAAATATCGACATGAATGCATAACTCTGCTGTATAGTCGATGTATGACGATTTCAGTTGCCGTTTCCGGCGCGAGCGGATATGCCGGGGGAGAAGTGCTGCGCCTGCTGGCCAGCCACCCGGATGTGACCATCGGGGCCATCACGGCCCACAGCAATGCCGGGGCGCGCCTGGGCGAGCTCCAGCCGCACTTGCACTCACTGGCGGACCGCATCCTGGTGGACACCACGGTGGAGAACCTGGCCGGACATGACGTGGTGTTCCTGGCGCTTCCGCACGGCAAGTCCGCCGCAGTGGCTGCACAGCTGCCCGCCGACACCCTGGTGATCGACGCCGGCGCCGACCACCGCCTGCAGGACTCCGCCGCCTGGGAGAAGTTCTACGGCTCCCCACACGCGGGCACCTGGCCCTACGGGCTGCCGGAACTGCCCGGCACACGGGAAAAACTGCGCGGTGCCAGGCGCATCGCCGTCCCCGGCTGCTACCCCACCAGTTCCCTGCTGGCCCTGCTGCCGGGTTTCAGTTCCGGGGCGCTGCTGCCGGACGACGTGGTCATCGTTGCCGCCTCCGGCACATCGGGGGCGGGGAAGTCAGCCAAGATCAACCTGATCGGCGCCGAGGTCATGGGTTCCATGAACCCCTACGGCGTGGGCGGCGGACACCGCCACACGCCCGAAATCCAGCAGGGCCTCTCGAATGCCTCCGGCCTGGACGTCAAGGTGTCCTTCACACCCACGCTGGCGCCAATGAGCCGCGGAATCCTCACCACCGCCACCGCCAAGGTGGCCCCGGAATTTGCCGCCAGGCACGGCGGCGGCGCGGCGCTGGCAGCGGCACTGCGCCAAGTCTGGGTTGACGCGTACGCGGACGAACACTTTGTCAATGTCCTCCCCGAGGGCCAGTGGCCGACCACCAAGTCAGTCCAGGGCTCCAACTACGCTTCCCTGCAAATCACCTACGATCCCAACGTCAACCGAGTGATTGCCTGCGCTGCCATCGACAACCTCACCAAGGGCACGGCAGGCGGCGCGGTACAGTCAATGAACATTGCCCTCGGCCTGGCGGAATCCACCGGCCTGTCCTTCCAAGGAGTAGCACCATGAGCGTGACATCTGCACAGGGATTCCGGGCCGCCGGCGTGACGGCCGGCCTGAAAAAGTCCGGCAACCCAGACCTGGCACTGGTGGTCAACGACGGCCCGCAGCGCAGCGCAGCCGCCGTCTTCACCACCAACCGGGTCGCTGCGGCGCCGGTCCACTGGTCGCGGCAAGTGGTGGGCGACGGCCGGGTTGACGCCGTGGTGCTCAACTCCGGCGGCGCCAACGCCTGCACCGGCCCCGAGGGCTTCCAAAACACCCACACCACCGCCGAAAAGGTGGCCGACGTGCTGGGCATTTCCGCCAGCGACGTGGCCGTCTGTTCCACCGGCCTCATCGGCGAGCAGCTCCCCATGGAGAAGATCCTGCCGGGCATTGAGGCTGTGGCTGCGGCCCTGGCGGCCGACGGCGGGGCTGCCGCCGCCTCAGCGATCATGACCACCGACACTGTCCCCAAGCAGGCGGCCTGGACATCCGCCCCCAATGCCGACGGGGCCACGTACACCATTGGCGGCATGGCCAAAGGGGCCGGCATGCTGGCCCCGGGCCTGGCAACCATGCTGGTGGTCATCACCACAGACGCCGAGGTGGAAGCCGAAGGGCTCGACGCCGCGCTCCGCGACGCCGTCCGCGTCACCTTTAACCGTGCCGACTCCGACGGTTGCATGTCCACCAACGACACAGTGATCCTCATGGGGTCCGGCGCGTCCACGGTGTTCCCCGACATGGACCAGTTCACAACCGGCCTGACCGAGGTGTGCGCCACCCTTGCGCGGGCACTGATTGCCGACGCCGAAGGCGCCAACCACGACATCGCCATCACCACCGTCAACGCGGACAGCGAACGCGACGCCGAGATTGTCTCCCGCGCCGTGGCCCGCTCCAACCTGTTCAAGTGCGCCATCTTCGGCAACGACCCCAACTGGGGCCGTGTGCTCTCCTCCGTGGGCACCACCGACGCCGTCTTTGACCCCAACGAGATCAACGTCAGCATCAACGGCGTCCAGATCTGCCGCAAGGGCGGGATCGGCGACTCCCGCGACCTCGTGGACCTGACAGCCCGCCAAGTCACCGTCGAGATCGACCTACGGGCCGGTGACGCCTCCGCCACCATCTGGACCAACGACCTCACGCATGCGTATGTCGAAGAAAACAGCGCCTACTCCTCGTAGCACCACCCCGCTGGTCGAGCCTGTCGAGACCCGGCGGCCGATTCACCTCCGGTGGCGGCCCGACATTTTTCCGGCGACTATCCGACCGACGGCCGCGGGCGGCCTTACGGTCTCCTTTACGTCGCCTACAAAAAATGCCGGCTCCACCACCTCCGTGTTCGGGTCGCCTTGCGTGCCACAACAGTTGGGCAAGCAGGACGGCGGAGGAGCCGGGGTTTCCGTAGGCCGCGTAAAGGAGACCCCGCAGGCCGCCCGCGGCCGAGGAGTCGGATAGCGGCCGAGGGAATCCCGGTCCGCAGCCGGGAGGCGGCCCAACGAACGAATTTGCACAAGTTAGGAACAGAAGATGAATTCGGTGGAAACCGCGCAGGTCAAGGCAGCGTCGCTGATTGAGGCGCTGCCGTGGATCCAGCAATTTGCCAACACCGTGGTGGTGGTGAAGTACGGCGGCAACGCCATGATCAATGACGAGCTGCGGCGGGCCTTTGCCGAAGACATCGTGTTCATGCACCATGTCGGCATCAAGCCGGTGGTGGTGCACGGCGGCGGGCCGCAGATCAACGCCATGCTCCAGCGCCTGGACATCAAGAGTGAGTTCAAGGGCGGGCTGCGGGTGACCACCCCGGAAGCCATGGATGTGGTCCGCATGGTGCTTACGGGCCAGGTTGGCCGTGAGCTGGTGGGCCTGATCAACTCCCACGGAGCATACGCCGTTGGCCTGTCGGGCGAGGACGGGGCACTCCTGCAGGCGGAGCGAACGGGAACCGTGGTGGACGGGCTGCCCGTGGACCTGGGCCTGGTGGGCGAGGTGGTCGGCGTGAATCCAGGGGCCATCCTGGACCTGCTCGAAGCCGGCCGGATCCCCGTCATCTCCACGGTGGCACCCGAGGTGGGGGACGCATCCACCGTTCTGAACGTCAACGCGGACACGGCCGCCGCAGCCCTGGCCGTGGCACTGGAGGCGTCGCGCCTGGTCATCCTGACCGACGTCGAGGGCCTCTACGCGAACTGGCCGGACAAGTCATCCCTGCTTTCTTCCCTGAGCGCCAACGAACTGCGCGAGATGCTGCCGCAGCTTGAGTCCGGCATGATCCCCAAGATGGGTGCGTGCCTGGCCGCGGTCGACGGCGGCGTCTCGCGTGCCGCCGTCGTGGACGGGCGAAGTGCACACTCCATGCTCCTGGAGCTGATGACCGTGGACGGCAACGGCACCCAAATTTATCCTGACGAAGAGGACCACTCATGAACACCACATCCCCGGAAGCCATGCCTGCCAAGGCGGGCTCCGCCGAGCTGAGCGGGGCGAACGCCGCCGCGGTCACGGGAACAGGCACCAGCGCCCAGTGGCTGGCCCGCTACAGCGAATCACTCATGGGCGTGTTCGGCAGCCCGCAACGGGTGTTGGTGCGCGGCGCGGGATCCCTGGTGTGGGACGCCGACGGCAAGGAGTACCTTGACCTCCTCGGCGGGATCGCCGTCAACGCGCTGGGGCATGCGCACCCCTTCGTCACCTCCGTCATTTCCAGCCAGCTCGCCACTTTGGGCCACGTTTCCAATTTCTTCACCAGCCCCACCCAGATCGCGCTGGCGGAAAAGCTGCTGGAACTAAGCCATGCACCCTTGGGCTCCCGGGTGTTCTTTGCCAATTCCGGCACCGAGGCAAACGAGGCAGCCTTCAAGTTGGCCCGGCGCCACGGCAAGGCCAACAGCCCCGCGGGAGGGCCGGTCCGCGGCACCATCCTGGCCCTTGAAGGCGCCTTCCACGGTCGCAGCATGGGGGCCCTGGCGCTCACTGCCAAGCAGGCCTACCGTGAACCCTTTGAACCGATGCCCGCCGGAGTGCGCCACATCGCGTTCAATGACATCGATGCGCTGCGGGACGCCATGGATGAGACAGTTGCGGCACTGGTCCTTGAGCCCATTCAAGGCGAGGCCGGTGTACGTCCGCTGTCTGCCGAGTACCTCCAGGCTGCCCGCGAGCTCACCACCCGAGCTGGTGCCCTGCTGATCGTCGACGAGGTCCAGACGGGCATTGGCCGCACCGGCGCCTGGTTTGCGGGCATTGCCGCCGGCATCACCCCTGACGCGATGACCCTGGCGAAGGGCCTTGGCGGCGGCTTCCCCATCGGGGCCATGGTCACCTTCGGCGAGGCGCCGTCCCAACTGCTCCACGCCGGCCAGCACGGCACCACCTTTGGCGGGAACCCCGTGGCCACTGCCGCGGCCCTCGCCACCTTGCACGTGCTGGAGTCCCAGGGCGTGCTGGCCAACGTCCGCGCCATCAGCCAGCTGCTGGCCGAAGGCCTTGCCAAGACCGGCGGCGTCACGGAGGTCCGCGCCCACGGCCTGCTGGTGGGCTTCGACCTGGCCGAGCCGGTGGCCCACGGCGTGGTGGCTGCAGGACTGGAGGCGGGGTTCATTGTCAACGCCCCCGGCCCCAGCACCATCCGCCTCGCACCACCGCTGAACCTGAGTGCCGACCACGCCAACTCATTTCTGGCGGCACTGCCGGCCCTGATCACAACCGCCATCGCGGCCCACGTTGCTGAAGGAGCATCCTGATGACCCGCCACTTCCTCGTTGACACGGACCTGAGCCCCGCCGAACAAGCCGAAGTCCTGGCCCTGGCGGCGGAGCTGAAGAAGTCCCCCTACTCGAAAAGCACCTTTGCAGGCGAGGGGGCCGGGCGGAAAACCGTGGCCGTCATTTTTGACAAGACCTCCACCCGCACGCGCGTATCGTTTGCCACCGGCATCGCGGACCTGGGCGGAAACGCACTGGTCATCAATCCGGGCGAGGCACAGATCGGCCACAAGGAATCAGTCTCAGACACCGCCAAGGTGCTCGAGCGCATGGTTTCCACCATCGTGTGGCGCACCTACGGGCAGGCAGGGCTCGAGGAGATGGCCGCCAACTCCAGCGTGCCCGTCATCAACGCGCTTTCCGACGACTACCACCCCTGCCAGCTGCTGGCCGACCTGCTGACCATTCAGGAGCACAAGGGGGAACTGGCCGGGCTGACCATGACCTACATGGGGGACAGCGCCAACAACATGGCCAACTCCTACCTGCTGGCCGGCGTCACCGCGGGAATGCATGTTCGCATCACCGGTCCGGACGGCTATCTGCCCGCAGCCGCCGTGGTCGCCGCAGCCGAGGACCGGGCCGCCCTCACAGGGGGTTCCGTGCTCGTCACCACCGACGCCGACGCCGCCGTGCTGGGGGCCGACGTCCTGGTCACCGACACTTGGGTTTCCATGGGCCAGGAGGAGGAAAAGGAGCAGCGCCTGGAGCTTTTCAGGAATTACGCGCTCGACGACGAGGCCCTCGCCAAGGCGGACAAGGACGCCGTGGTGCTCCACTGCCTGCCTGCCTACCGGGGCTACGAAATTTCCGCCTCCGTCATCGACGGGCCGCAGTCCGTGGTCTGGGATGAAGCCGAGAACCGGCTGCACGCCCAAAAGGCGCTGATGGTGTGGCTCGTGGAAAAGTCTGCTGCCGGGAATGCCGGGAATGCCGGGAATTCGGCGACGGCGGCCGGCGCCTGACCATGTCCAAGAATCCAGGGGCATCAATCCCCACCACCAAGACGGCACGGCAGGCACGCGTGACGGCACTGTTGACCAGCCGTGCCGTGCGCTCCCAGGCGGAGCTGGCCACGCTGCTGGCCGACGACGGCCTGGTGGTGGGGCAGGCCACACTGTCCCGGGACCTGGTGGAATTGCGGGCCGTGCGCGTCCGCGGTGAAGACGGCGGGCTCATCTACGCCGTGCCCCGGGAAGGCGGGGATCGCAGCGTGCACTCCGTGTCGTCCCAGGAACTGCTGGATACCCGCCTGGTGCGCCTGTGCGGGGAACTGCTGGTCACCGCGGAGGCGTCCGGAAACATCGTGGTGTTGCGCACCCCGCCCGGCGCTGCGAACTTCCTGGCCTTGGCCATCGACCATTCGGTCATGCCCAGCATCCTGGGCACCTTAGCCGGCGACGACACGGTCATGATCATTACCCGTGATTCCCTGGGCGGGGCGGCGGTGGCCGAGCGTTTCCTGCAGTTTGCCGCCGAATCCGGCGCCGGCGGATAATCACCTTTCAAACCACATAACCTAGAGCTAACAAACCCCTTTCCACCCGTGCTGCATTGGCCGGGGGAAACAGCACATGAGGAGAAAAGAACGTGACTGACCGCATTGTATTGGCCTACTCCGGTGGCCTTGACACTTCCGTAGCCATCGGCTGGATCGGTGAAGCTACCGGCGCCGAGGTCATTGCCGTGGCGGTTGACGTTGGACAAGGCGGGGAATCGCTGGAGGATGTCCGCCAGCGCGCGCTGGCCTGCGGCGCCGTCGAAGCCTACGTGGCCGATGCCCGGGACGAGTTTGCCAACGACTACGCCATGCCAACCTTGAAGGCGAACGCCCTCTACCAGGGCCATTACCCGCTGGTTTCGGCCATCTCCCGCCCCGTGATCGTCAAGCACCTGGTGAAGGCCGCCCGCGAATTTGGCGCCACCACCGTGGCCCACGGCTGCACGGGCAAGGGCAACGACCAGGTCCGCTTTGAGGTCGGCATCCAGACCCTCGGCCCGGACCTGAAGTGCATCGCCCCCGTTCGCGACCTGGCCCTGACCCGGGACAAGGCCATCGCCTTCGCCGAGGACAAGGGCCTGCCGATCGAGACCACCAAAAAGAACCCGTACTCCATTGACCAGAACGTCTGGGGCCGTGCCGTCGAAACCGGCTACCTTGAAGACATCTGGAACGCCCCCACCAAGGACATCTACGACTACACGGCCACCCCGGAGTTCCCGCCGGCTCCGGACGAGGTCATCATCTCCTTCAAGCAGGGGGTCCCCGTCGCCATCGACGGCCACGCCGTGACCCCCCTGCAGGCCATCCAGGAGCTGAACCGCCGCGCGGGCGCCCAGGGTGTCGGCCGCATCGACGTCGTCGAGGACCGCCTGGTTGGCATCAAGAGCCGCGAGATCTACGAGGCCCCCGGGGCCATGGCGCTGATTACCGCCCACAAGCACCTCGAGGACATCACCATCGAGCGCGAGCAGGCCCGCTTCAAGGCAACCGTGGGACAGCGCTGGTCTGAACTGGTCTATGACGGCCAGTGGTTCTCCCCGCTCAAGCGCTCCCTGGACGCCTTCATCGAAGACACCCAGAAGTACGTTTCCGGCGACATCCGGATGACTCTCCACGGCGGTGCGGCCATCGTGAACGGCCGCCGCTCCGAGACCTCGCTGTACGACTTTGACCTGGCCACCTATGACACCGGCGACACGTTCGACCAGTCCCAGGCCAAGGGCTTCATTGAGCTGTGGGGCATGTCCTCCAAGGTGGCCTCCACCCGCGACCAGCGCCTCGCAGGCAGCTAACCATGACCCACGGTACCAACGAGGGCGCGCTCTGGGGCGGGCGCTTCCAGGGCGCGCCTGCAGACGCCCTCGCCGCGCTGAGCAAGTCCACTCACTTTGACTGGCGCCTGGCGCTGTACGACATTGCCGGGTCAAAGGCGCACGCCCGCGTGCTCCACTCGGCCGGACTGCTCGACGACGGCGAACTGAAGGGCATGCTGGCCGCGCTGACGACACTGGAAGCGGACGTCAAGTCGGGTGCTTATGGCCCGGCCGAGACCGACGAGGATGTGCACGGCTCACTGGAACGCGGCCTGATTGAGCGCGCCGGCACGGCCTTGGGCGGCAAGCTGCGCGCAGGCCGCTCGCGCAACGACCAGATCGCCACACTGGGACGCATGTACCTCCGTGACCATGCCCGAATCGTTGCCCGCGGGGTGCTCTCCGTGGTTGACGCGCTGGTGGAGCAGGCCAAGGCGAACCATGGCGTGGCCATGCCGGGACGGACGCACCTGCAACATGCCCAGCCGGTCCTGCTCAGCCACCACCTGCTGGCCCACGCGTGGGCACTGCTGCGCGATGTGCAGCGCCTGGTGGACTGGGACAAGCGCGCAGCGGTTTCGCCCTACGGCTCCGGGGCCCTGGCAGGCTCCTCGCTGGGGCTGGACCCCAACGCCGTGGCCGCAGACCTGGGCTTTGACTCGGCCGTGTGGAACTCGATTGACGGCACGGCCTCCCGTGACGTCTTCGCTGAGTTCGCCTGGGTGTCCGCCATGATCGGAGTGGACTTGTCCCGCGTGTCCGAAGAAGTCATCCTGTGGGCCACGAAGGAGTTTTCCTTCGTCAAGCTCCATGATTCCTACTCCACAGGCTCATCGATCATGCCGCAGAAGAAGAACCCCGACGTGGCTGAACTGGCCCGTGGCAAGGCCGGGCGCCTCATTGGCGACCTGACTGGGTTGCTGGCTACGCTGAAGGGCCTGCCGCTGGCGTACAACAGGGATCTCCAGGAGGACAAGGAGCCCGTCTTTGACGCCGCCGACACCCTGGAACTGCTTCTCCCTGCTGTTTCCGGCATGATCGCGACGCTGGTGTTCAACACTGACCGCATGGAGTCACTGGCACCTCAGGGCTTTGCCCTGGCCACGGACATTGCCGAATGGCTGGTCCGCCAGGGCGTGCCGTTCCGCGACGCCCACGAGCTCTCCGGCGCGGCCGTCAAGGTTGCCGAGGGCCGCGGCGTGGAGCTGTGGGACCTCAGCGATGAGGAATATGCAGGCATATCAGAGCACCTGACGCCGGAGGTGCGCAGCGTCCTGACCACCAACGGATCGTTGAACAGCCGCAACGCCCAAGGCGGTACGGCTCCCTCTGCCGTGCTGGAGCAACTTGCCGCCCTTGAGGGGCAGCTGGGCGAGGTGCGAGCCTTCGCCGGCTGACCGGCGTCGTGCCTGAATGGTGAAAATGCCCCCGCCCGCCCAGGGTGGGGGCATTTTTGTCCCCTCGGCCGCTATCGCACAGCGCCCTCCCGCCGCTCGCACGTCCCCAGCCGCTCCCACGCCTCGCAAGCTCGGCGCGGGTCCCTCGCGGCTGTGGGCCCCCGCAGCGGGCCCCTCGGCCGCTATGCTTGGGCCATGACTGAGATTTCAACTGAACAGCTGATGGACCGCCTCGGTGCTGCGGCGGACGCGCTGAGCCGGAAAGTGGCCACCATGGGCGACGACGACATCCGCACCGCCACCGAACTGCCCGGCTGGACCCGCGGGCACGTCCTGGCACATGTGAGCAATGTGGCCGGTGCCGTGGGCCGCCAAGCCGAATACGCCCTGCGCGGGGAAACCATTGAGTTTTACGACGGCGGCCAGGGCGGGCGGACGCAGGCCATTGAAATGGCGGCCGGCCACTCTGCGGCCGAACACAAGGCCAACCTCGAAGCCGGGCTGCAGCGTGTGCTTCCCGTGCTGGCCGGGCTGTCCGACGAGCAGTGGAAGCTGCCGATCAGCTACCGTGACGGTGACATTTATGGTGGCGGCCTGGCGCTGTGGCGCGAACTCGTGATCCACCTGGCCGACCTCAACGTGGGCCGCGGCCCGGAAACCTGGTCCAAGGAATTTTGCCTGTACCTGATCAGCTTTCTCGCGGACCGGGTACCCGCTGACACCCGCCTGAAGCTGCTGCCGCTGGGACTTGAGCCCATGACGCTGGGCGTCGGCGAAAACACCGTTTCCGTCCAGGGCATGTTGACCGACATGGCCGCCTGGCTTGCGGGGCGCACACCCACCATGGGCAGCCTGCGCGCTGAGGCGGCGGCGGACTCCGTGGAACTGCCCACACTGCTGCCCTGGCCGTCGGCGCTACCAAAGTAGCCGCCCTTGGGGGCCTGTGACTGTTATTGCCCGTGCCCCTATTTCTCCCCGGAAACCCGCCAGAAATGCAAGGTGGCGTAGGAGCGCCAAGGCCGCAGTGGTTCTGCCATCCTGGCCAACACAGGTGACTTGATGGTGCGGGCCTGGGCCAAGGTGTCTCCCCGAAGAACCCCATAGCCATTGCGCACGGCGGCATCCGTGGGCAGGAACACATCACTGTTGGCCAGCACCCGCATGCTGACGTAGCCCACCGTCCACGGGCCAATCCCCGGAAGCGGCAACAGTTTTTCGGCCAGCGTTTCTGGTGTGTCAGAGGCATCGATGCGCAAGCCGCCGCCGGCCAGCATGCCTGCAACGGCAAGGATGCTGTCGATCCGCCGCTGGGGCCCCCGCAGTATGAGGCGCCCGCCCATGGCGAGCTGTGCCGGCGTCGGAAAGAAACGGGTCAGGGTCCCCTGGGGGAGCCGGCTGGATGTGCCGAGAACTGCCAGCTGCCGCAGTGCCGTGGTCGCAGCAGCCACTGTGATTTGCTGGCCCACCATGGCCCGGAGCAGGATTTCCGCGGGGTCAACACAACCGGGCAGCCGGATGCCCGGCAGCTTGGCAATCCGCTCCGCAAGCAGGGGATCTTTCGCCAGGGCAGCGTCAGCGGCGGCCGGATCATGGTCCAGGTTGAACAAATGGCGCACGCGCGACACCAGGGCCGGCACGTCCGCAACATCCTCCACCTCGTGCTCGAGCAGCAACCGCGAACCGTCCCACACCAGCTTGAACCACCCATGGCCGCCAGGGAGGGACAATGTCCGGGCATAGCTGGTGGACGTTGCTTCCTCGACACCAGCCACGGCGCGGGCTGACAAAAAATCAAAGATGCCGGGCTCAAAGGGGGGACGGAATTCCAAAGCAACTGCCATGTCATCATCCTGCCATGCGTGCGCGCGGCCGGATGGTTGCCCGAACGCCACCCCTCACCTAGTCTGGCTGCATGGCTGACATCATGGACATTCTTCTCAGCACCACCCGACTGGTCACGACAACCCAACTCAACCATCAGGAGGCCACCACAGTGGTTCTCCACCAGGAACTCTCCTCACCTGCGCACGACGTCTGGGCTGCATGCACCGAGCCCGGGCGCATTCAAGAGTGGTTCCTGCCCATTTCGGGGGACCTCGCCATTGGCGGGCACTACTCACTGGAGGGCAACGCCTCGGGCGAAGTGCTGGAATGCAATCCCGGTCGGAGCTTCCGCGTTTCGTGGGTTATGGGTGCCGGCCCCGACTCCGAGCTTGTCTTCACGGTGACGCCCACCAATACCGACCATGCCCTGGTGGAGTTGCGGCACACGGCCACGGTTGATCCCGACTTGATGGGCACCTACGGGCCGGGAGCCGTTGGCGTGGGGTGGGATGCCACCTTGCTGGGCCTTTACCAGTACTTGCGGGGCATCCCCACCGGCCCGTCGAACCCGCTGCCAACCCATGCCATGCAATCTTTCTTTGAGGCCAGCAGCGACGCCTGGGCCACTGCGGCAATTGCCCATGGTGCCGAGGCGGACGGTGCCCGTGCCGCGGCTGTCCGCACCACTGCCTTCTACACCGGAACGGACAGCTCCGGCGCGTCCTGAGGTCCGTGGTCCCGGCCCATCGGCACAAAAAACGCCGGCTCGAAGTTGCAGCTGACAGTCCTGCTAACGTGGAAATATGGCCTCGTCAATTGACATATTGGAACTTTTGCAGCGTCCTGCCACGGAAGTGGCCCCATTCCTGCTGGGCGCACTGGTGAGGCATGAAAGTCCGGAAGGTCCCGTCGTCGTACGCCTGACGGAGGTGGAGGCCTACCTGGGACCCAAAGATTCACAGGATCCGGATCCCGGCGCCCACACCTACAGGGGGAAGACCGAGCGCAATTCCGTCATGTTCGGTCCGCCCGGCCACCTGTACGTCTATTTCAGCTACGGCATGCACTTCAGTGCCAACCTGGTGTGCCGGCCGGAAGGGACGTCGTCCGGATGCCTCATGAGGGCGGGGGAGATCGTGGAGGGGCTTGATTTGGCACGCCTGCGCCGCCCCACCGCCAAACGCGACAGCGAACTGGCGCAAGGACCGGCCAGGCTGGCCAAGGCGATGGGCTTCGGCCGCGAGCACAACGGCATCGCCGCGCTGGGCGGGGAAGTGACGGTGACCCTGCCTGAAAGGCCGGCGACGGCGGTCATGGCCGGCCCGCGGGTTGGCATCAGCGGGGCGGGTGGCACCGAAGAGTACCCCTGGCGGTTCTGGATTGGCGGGGACCCCACGGTGTCAAAGTTCAAGCCGGGAGTGGTGCGCCCCCCGCGTCGGCGCGCACCAGCTGTTCAGAAAACTCAATAATCTCCGTCACCTCCGGCAGCAGGTCTGCCGGGGTGAGGCGCTGGACCAGGGAGGACCGGGACTGGGGCCATTCGTGCTCCAGGATGGAGTACAGTCCGGTGTCCACGCGGGTCCCGTCATGCCCGCGGCGGTAGCCGCGCAGCACGCCCTCAAACGTGGCGCCGAGCTTGACGATGGCGGCTGCGCTGCGTGAATTGCGCATGTCGCAGCGCAGGGTCACCCGGTGCACCAGGAGTTCCTCGAAGGCAAATCCCAAAAGCGCTAATTTCGAGGCGGCATTGACGTTGCGGCCCCAATAGTTTCGGCCAAAAAATGTCATGCCAAGTTCCACCCGAGACTGCTCCGGCACGTAGTCGTACAGGCTGGTGGTGCCGGCAACTGTGCCGGTTTCCTCATCGATCACGGCAAAGGCAATGATCGCCGGATCGGCGATGCGTGAGGCGAACAAGCGGTCCAGGGCACGTTTGGAGGACGGCTGTTCCGAGGCCATGCCGGCCCACATGTCAGCATCGATGTAGGGGAACAGATCTGCCGCGTGGCGACGCCTCAGCGGCACAAGCCGGACACCATGCCCGGGGAGTGAAATGTTGTGTTGCACGGAGAATATATAAGCACCTTTTTGGGCCAAGGAAAACCCCACTTTTGGCAGTGGGTGGCGTGGAGGGCTGGAAGACACTTTGGGCACCCCGCCAGGGCGTGTCCAGGGGCGTTCCGCGACCCTCGAAATTCCGCCAGTTTCCGCGGTTTATGGCCGGTATGGGGCTGCCCTCCCCGGCCACCCGTCCGGACGAACTGTTTTCAAAGAATTCACCTCCGTTCTTGCCGGCTGAACGGCACTGCGCGGGGAAGGCAATTCACGCGTGCCGCCCGGCGCCGGGATGCGGGATGGCGAAGCCGCCACCGGTGGCACACTGGAAGCCGGGACGGGCACTTTTGGTTGGTCCCTTGTGGCGTGCCCGGACCCCTTGCCCGACTGGCGGGTATAGAATAGACGGTCCGCCTTTTGGTGGTTCGCCTTATGTAACAGGAGCCTTTGCATGTATGACGCCGAGCTGGCCAATGAACGTTCCTACGTTGAGGGCCTGTACGCCCGCCTGGATGAACTTCGCGCTGAGAAAATCGAGCAACTCGGGGAGGTTCGCCGGACCAAGTCCATGGGCACGCACCAGAACCGTTCCGAGCGGGACGCCTTTGCCTCGCTGTACGAGAACCGCCTGGCGCAACTGAACGCCGTGGACGACAAACTGGCGTTTGGCCGCCTGGACCTGGACTCCGGGGAGCTTCGCTACATTGGCCGGATCGGCTTGTCCACGGATGACCTCCGCCAGCTGATGGTGGACTGGCGGGCCCCGGAGGCCGGCACCTTTTACCAGGCCACGGCCTTTGAACGGTTGGGCGTCCGGCGCCGGCGCCACCTGATCCTGCAAGGGCGCACCGTGAAGTCCATCGAGGATGACGTCCTGGACCACACCATGCTGGTGGACGGCGAACACCTCCAAGGGGAGGGGGCGCTCCTTGCCGCGCTCAATTCCAAGCGCACCGGGCGCATGAGCGACATCGTCGGCACAATTCAGGCCGAACAGGACCGCATCATCCGCTCGCCATTGAGCGGCGCGCTGGTGGTCCAGGGCGGCCCCGGCACCGGCAAGACCGCCGTGGCGCTGCACCGGGCCGCCTACCTGCTGTACACCCACCGCGAACGCCTCCAATCGGCCGGCGTGCTCCTGGTGGGGCCGTCCAGCGCTTTCATGAAGTACATCGAGCGCGTGCTGCCGTCCCTCGGCGAGACCGGCGTCGTGATGGCCAGTGTGGGGCACCTCCTGCCCGGCATCAGCGCCACGGCCGTCGAATCACCGGAGGCGGCCCGCCTCAAGGGCAGGATCGACATGGCCCAGGTGATGGCCAACGCCGTCGCCAACCGCCAGCGCCTGCCGCGCGGGGATGTCAGGCTCGACGTCGAAGGCACCCGGCTGGTGCTCACGGTCCGGCAGGTGCGCCGTGCCCGGGAGAAGGCCCGGGCCACGGGCAAGCCCCACAACGAGGCCCGGGTGACGTTCGTGAAGATCCTGCTGCGGGAGCTGACTGAACAGCTTCGCGAGCACATCGAGGCCAACGGCGCGGGCAACACTGCCGACAGGTCCTACCTGGCCGACGACGTGCGCGGCTCGCGTGATGTCCGCGTCATGCTAAATCTGTGCTGGATGCCCCTGAGCGCCCAGAAGCTGGTCAGCGACATGTTCAGCAAGCCGGAAATCCTGGCGGCGGTGGCACCGCAGTTCACCGATGCGGAGCGCGCCATGCTGCTGCGCCCCGCCGATGCTCCGTGGACCGAATCCGACGTCCCTCTCCTGGATGAAGCGGCGGAGCTGCTGGGCGAAATGGACGTCACGGGAGGCCGGGCCGAGGCTGCCCGGGAAGCCCAGCGCAACCGTGACCTTGCGAATGCGGAGAAGGCGATCTCCAACATGAACCAGCAGTTGGAGGACTCCGGCGTCGACGGGATTTTGACGGCGGAACAGCTCGCCGATTTCAACATTGTGGAGGGGGAGTCCCTGAGCAATGCGGAAAGGGCCCTCACCGACCGTACCTGGGCGTACGGGCACGTGGTGGTTGACGAGGCCCAGGAACTCTCGCCGATGCAGTGGCGCCTGCTGGTCCGCCGCTGCCCCGTCAAGTCGTTCACCATTGTGGGCGACATCGCCCAGACAAGCTCCGCCGCGGGCGCCTCTTCATGGCGCCAGGCGCTGGCCCCGTTCATGGGGGAGCGCTGGTCGCTTGAGGAACTGACCGTCAACTACCGCACCCCCACCCAGATAGCGGAGGCGGCGGTACGCATGGCCAATGCGGCCGGCCAGGTGGTCTCGGCACCCAAGGCAGTGCGCGACGGCGAATGGGAGCCTTTGGTGGACAAGGTCGCACCGGGCGCCCTGGTGCGCCGGGTGGTGGAGGTCATGGAGGAGGAAACAACCGCTGTTGCCGGCGGACTGGTTGCCGTGATTGCTCCTCCCGCCATGGTCCCGGAAACGGCCGCTGCACTGCGTGCCGTGTACGGCCACCGGGTGGGCCACGGCGCCGGTTCCGTGGAACAGGACATCGTGGTGCTGGACCCGCACGAGGCCAAGGGGCTCGAATTTGACGGAGTGGTGATTGTGGAACCGGCCGCGTTGCTGGCGGGGGCCGGCGGCCGGGTGGGGGACCTTTACGTTGCCATGACCCGCCCCACCCAGCGGCTGCGCCTCATCGCCTCCCAGCCACTCCCCGAAGGAATCGAGGCCTGAGGGCTGCCCTTGGCCCGCTGTCCGGGCCACAGCGGACCGCAACGGGCACGCAAAGCGGGGGAAACGGCGTCGTGCTGGTAATTTTGTGGTGTGTCTTTGCAAACTGAACTCCACGCCCCCGAGAACGATCCAAGCTTCGCCAATGTCTGGCAGGAGCTCAAGTGGCGGGGCCTGGTGCAGGTCTCCACCGACGAGGCAGCCCTGGAAGAGCTGCTGGCCGGCGAGCCAATCACTTATTACTGCGGCTTCGACCCCACCGCCCCCAGCCTGCACCTGGGCAACCTGGTCCAGCTGCTGACCATGCGCCGCATGCAGTTGGCCGGCCACAAGCCGCTGGGCCTGGTGGGGGGCTCCACCGGGCTGGTGGGGGACCCGCGCCCCACGGCGGAGCGCACCATGAACTCCAAGGAGACGGTTTCGGAGTGGGTTGGCTACCTTCAGGGCCAGGTGCAGCGCTTCCTGTCGTTCGAAGGCGACAACGCCGCCCGCATGGTCAACAACCTGGACTGGACGGCGCCCATGAGCGCCATCGACTTCCTGCGCGACATTGGAAAGTACTTTCGGGTCGGGACCATGATCAAGAAGGACATTGTGGCCTCGCGCCTGAACTCGGACGAGGGCATCAGCTACGCCGAGTTCAGCTACCAGATCCTGCAGGGCATGGATTTCCTGGAGCTCTTCCGCCAGTACGGCTGTGTGCTGCAGCAGGGCGGCTCCGACCAATGGGGCAACCTGACCAGCGGCACCGACCTGATCCGCAAGGTCGAGGGTGCCTCCGTCCATGCCCTGGGGACGCCGCTGATCACCAACTCCGACGGCACCAAGTTCGGCAAGAGCGAAGGCAATGCCATCTGGCTCGACGCCGCCATGTGCAGCCCCTTCGACATGTACCAGTTCTGGCTGAACACGGCCGACGACGACGTGGTGGACCGCCTGAAGGTGTTCACCTTCCTGTCCCGTGAGCAAATTGAGGCCATTGCTGTTTCCGTGGCCGAGAAGCCGCAGGCCCGTGAAGGCCAGCGGACTCTGGCGTTCCAGGTGACGTCGCTGGTGCATGGCGTGGATGCCACATTGAAGGTCATCGCGGCCTCCGGAGCCTTGTTTGGCCAGGGTGATCTCGCTGAATTGGATGAGGCCACGCTGGAGTCGGCAACAAGGGAACTGCCCCGCACCTCGGCACCGGCCTCCGGCGTTGGCATTGTTGAACTGCTGGTCGCTGCAGGACTCTCCAAGAGCAACTCCGACGCACGGCGCACGGTGGGGGAAGGCGGCGCCTACGTGAACAACACCAAGGTGGCCGATCTTGATGCCGTTCTTGGTGCCGGCGACGCCCTTCACGGCAAATACCTGTTGGTCCGCCGCGGCAAGCGCACCCTGGCGATGGTGGAGTTGACTGCCTGACACCGCCCAATGCCGGCCGTTCCCGGTGAACGCGCGTGTTCTGCCCGCCCCCGATTTGCATTGGGGGCGGGCAGCTGTGTATTGTCTTATCTGTTGCTTGCACAAGGTTGAGCCGCTTCGAAACGAAGCATTCGCTCCCAATTTGCAGGAAGCCAAACCAACAATTCCAAGTCCATATAGCCGTCCATTGATTCGGCCGTAAATACTTGAATAATTGGTTTGAGGAATTCGCCGAGTGACCAGCCACACACAATGTGGATTGGACAAAGTGAATTCCGATGAAATAAAGTATGAACATCGCAACGACGAAAACTAAATGAAATAAACATTTAGCAATTACTCGAATGCA
>NZ_JAJLOZ010000070.1:0-24057 GCF_025548615.1 Arthrobacter sp. A2-55
CGTGAGGGCGTCCAGGGTGTCCCGGCGGTGGGCGGCCAGCTCCGTGGCCTGGTTCGCGAGCAGCCGCGCACTGGATTCGGGAATGTGCAGGCTCGCCCCGATCTCGGCCACCCCCGCGGATTCGGCAATCCCGCCCTGCCACCGGTCCAGGGCCAGGGCCGCGGCCTCCACGGCGGCCGCACCCAGGTGCCGGGCCACCAGGGCCGCCTTCACCGCCGCGAGCCCCGATTCCAGGACCCGCAGCTGCTCCAGCGCCGCGGCCGTGCCCGCCTGCACGGCCCGGGCGGTGGAGGCACGGGAGGCCGGTTCCGGGTCGGGGACCGGGTACGGGATGAACGCCGGCAACCCGGCCAGGGAGGCGCTGCCGGGGCCAAACGGGTCAACGGCGGGCAGGGACACGGCGGCCAGGACCGCCGCCACATCCTGTGCGGCGGACGATTCCCCGTTCCCGGGGCCAGACACCAACCCGTCCATGAACCCACACTACCCGCACCGTAACCGAAACGCAATAGTTCCTAGGACAAATATTCTATATCCCCTGCCGCCGAGCCCCGCCTTTCCGCGCCACCGCCACCGCGCACAAACCAGGCCCGGCACCGGAGGCAAGCCCACCGGCGTCGAGCCTGGCAACTTGCAGCAGGGCACCAGCAGGGCCCCACCGCCAAAGGCTGCCAACTACTGGCAGCTGACCGTTTGGTTGTTGACGGTCATGACGCCATTGGCGTTGAAGGTGAGTGTGAATGCCGCGTGCATGCTGAGCGTCTTCGACGGGTCCGCGGTGCTGGTTCCCTGGAAGTTCATGGTGGCATGCTGGACGGAGTTCTTGTTGTTGTCCTCAGCCCCGAACCATTCCTGAACGTGCCCGGTCCAGGCGGTGGGGCCGTCGGAGGTGGTGGTCCAGAGGGTCACCTGGCCCTCCTCCGTGAGGGTGAACCACGAGTCGCCGGCGTTGTTGACGGTCAGGTGCTGGACCCAGTTCCCGGTGCCCGCAAAGGCAGTCACGCCCGGTCCGGCGCAGGTGACGGGAATGGCGTCGTTGATGACGGTTCCGTGGGTTGTCTGAATGGTGTTGGCCGAGGCCGCGCCGGCTGTTCCAGCAACGAGTGCCACGGCGGCGGCAATGGCGCCAAGTGTGCGCTTCATTATTCTCTCCAATGGATCTGTTGAAGAGGTAAACGTTTGTATGGCGGCTTTCTGCTGGGAGCCCGCGCGGCGCCCCTACGCACCTGGACTTGCCTCTGCTGGAATGAGACCTGCGCCGGATATGGTCAGCCTCTTCGAATGATGACGGTGAATCTTGCTTTGGGTGTGCCTGTCACCAGGTGCTTGCGTGCCTCGCAGCTTGGGTGCTTCGTGGCACCAGCAACGGCCCCCGGTTGTGGATTTTTAACCGGTGAGCCTAGCGGACATCTTACGCGCCCCCGCACACGCCGCATAGATTAATTTGTGGATTGCAGCCGCAGGCGCCACGGAAGAATCCCGCCACGCAAAAACGCCAAGCCCAAGCAGCGAGAAGCAAGCAGCAAGCCCCAAGCAGCAAGAAGCAAGCACCAAGCACCAAGCCGCAATCCTAAGGAAGCGTTAGGAATGCCCGGATTCGCTTGGATGTGCCCTGAATCACGCCTAATTTGGCTTCAGCCCCTGAACCGCCAGGCGGCTGAATTCCAATCTTCGAGGAGCATCCGTGGACAAGGCAAGGGCAAGTGAGCGCGCAACGTCGCGACGCATCACGGGCAACATTTTCAAGGGTTCGGTGGGGAACCTGATCGAGTGGTACGACTGGTACGTTTACGCAGCCTTCGCCGTGTACTTCTCGGCGGAGTTCTTCCCTTCCGGCGACCCCACCTCCCGTCTGCTGAACACGGCGGCGATCTTCGCCGTCGGCTTCCTGATGCGGCCCATCGGCAGCCTGCTGCTGGGCAGCTACGCAGACCGGCACGGCCGCCGCGCCGCCCTGACCCTCTCTATCACGGTCATGGCCGCCGGCTCGCTGATCATTGCCTGCACGCCGGGCTTCGAGACCATCGGCGTGTGGGCACCCATCATCCTGGTCGCGGCCAGGCTCATCCAGGGCCTGTCCCTGGGCGGGGAGTACGGCACCTCCGCCACGTACCTTTCGGAAATGGCCAGCAGCGGCCGCCGCGGCTTCTACTCCAGCTTCCAGTACGTCACCCTGATTGCCGGCCAGCTGGTGGCCCTGGGCGTGCAGATCGTCCTGCAACAAATCCTGAGCGACTCCGACATGAAGAGCTGGGGCTGGCGCATCCCCTTCGTGCTCGGCGCCATCTTCGCCCTGACCGTCCTGTGGCTGCGCCGCACCATGGATGAATCCGAGCAGTTCACCCAGCTGAGCCAGGAATCCAGCGCGCAGGCCGGCACCATCCGGATCCTGCTGCAGCATCCCAAGGCCGTCATGACCGTCGTCGGGCTTACCCTGGGCGGCACCGTCGCGTTCTACACCTACACCACCTACATGCAGAAGTTCATGGTGAACACCGTGGGCATCAACAAGGAGACGGTCAGCTGGATCAACTTCTTCGCACTCCTGGCCTTCGTGGTCCTGCAGCCAGTGGCCGGCGCGCTTTCGGACAGGATCGGCCGCCGCCCGCTGCTGCTGGGCTTCGGCATCCTGGGCACCCTGCTGACCGTCCCCCTGTTCATGCTCATGCAGGGGATGAAGAACCCCGTCGGCGCGTTCCTGCTCATGATGGTGGGCCTGGTCATCGTCAGCGGCTACACCTCCATCAACGCCATCGTGAAGGCCGAGCTCTTCCCCACGGAAATCCGTGCCCTCGGCGTCGGACTCCCCTACGCCCTGACGGTGGCCATCTTCGGCGGCACCGCGGAATTCATTGCCCTGGGCCTGAAAAGCATAGGCCTGGAAACAGTTTTCTACTACTACGTGGCCGCCTGCATCGCCGTGAGCCTCATTTCCTACTGGCGCATGGGCGAGTCCTCCAAGACCTCCCACATCGAGTCGGAACTGCGCAATTCCAAGCACGACGGCGGCGCCCCGGTTCTCGAGGACACCCCCGCCCGGTAGCCTGTAAGCTCACGCCCAAGGCGCCATTTCGCGGGAAGGACTGAAGCGTGGACCTGCTCATCGTTGAAGATGACGACGCCGTTGCTTCCGCCCTGCTTGCGGCCGTCAGTTCCGCCGGGCACAAGGCGGAAAGGGTGTTCCGGGGCAGCGACGCACTGCTGCAGCACCGCAAGGCGGCCATGATCCTGCTGGACCTGGGCCTGCCGGACATGGACGGGCTGGAGGTGCTGCGGAAGCTGCGCCAGGTGACGCTGAACCCCGTTATCATCCTGACGGCCCGGGACGATGAACGCAGAGTGGTCCGCGGGCTCCGCCTGGGTGCGGACGACTACCTGATCAAGCCCGTCAAGCTCAACGAGCTGCTGGCCCGGATTGAGGCAGTGGCGCGGCGCATGGGCCGGGCCGCGGCGCCCAGCAGCGAGCTCACGGCGGGGGACGTCACGATCAGCCTGGACCACCGCACGGCGGAGGTGGCGGGGCGGGCGCTGAGACTGACGCCCACCGAATTTGAGCTGCTGGCCCTGCTGGTCAAGCACGGCGGCTCCATTGCCACCCGCGAGCAAATCATGGACGCCCTGTGGGGAGACGCGTTCGCGGCGGCCTCCCGGTCCCTGGACGTCCACCTGACCGGGCTGCGGGCCAAGCTGGGCCGGCCCGGCTACATTGTCAATGTCCGCGGGGTGGGCTACCGCTTCGAGGCGAACCCGCCGTGAGGGTCCGCGTGCTGGGGGTGCTGGGCGTCCTCTCCCTGCTGCTGGTGCTGGGGCTGGCGTACTCGCTGCTCAGTGCCGGCAGCCGCGAGCTCACCCAGGAACTGCAGATCAACCGGGTGGCCTCGCTCAACCGACTGGCCCAGGTGGCTTCCGAGGCCGCCGCCTCCAATGACTGGACAGTGCTGCAAACGGAAATGGATTCCTATTCCAACCTTTACGGGGAGGGGATTCTGGTCCACACGCAGGACCGGGCGCTGGCCTCCGGGGCGCTGGACCCCAACCGAACTGACGTCAAGGACGCCTTCTTCAATGCCAGCCTGAACCTCAGCCTCACGTCCGTGGAGCCGCTGTGGCCCCTTGGCCCCAGCTCGAAGCTGGTGTCGCGGTCCTTTGGCAGCGCCAACCAGGTGCTGGGCGAGGTGGTCCTGGAGGTCGACACTGCCCCGGCCCAGGCCAAGTTGCGCACCTTGTGGCTGCTGGTGATTGTTGCCGCCGTCGTCCTGGAAGCGGGGCTTCTGCTGCTGGCGGCCCGGGTGACCGGGTGGGTTCTGCGGCCCATCCACCGTCTCAATTCCGCCGTGCTGGAACTGGAGGCCACCGGGTCCATGCAGCAGCTGCCCCAGGACGGTCCGCCGGAACTGCGCGAGCTCAGCCGTTCCCTGACCACCATGGCCGCGGCCGTGCAGGAAAGCCTGGACCAGCAGCGCCAGCTCATTGCCGACACCTCGCACCAGCTGCGCAACCCCGTGGCCGCCCTGAGGCTGCGCGCCGACCTCCTGCAGCTCCAGCTCACGGACGGGCCGGGCAGGGAGGGGATCCAGCCGGTGCTGGCGGAGCTGGACCGGGTGGAGGGACTGCTGGACGGCGTATTGACCCTGGCCACGGCCGAAAACCGCCTTTCGGAGGGGCAGGCCCGGCAGGCGGTTGGCCCCTCCTCCCCGGCCGGGGCGCGCGCGAACCCCGCCCTGATTGCCCAGGAGGAACTGGAGCGCGCCGGCGCCGCGGCGGCATTGAACGGGACTACCCTGGTCTGGGGACGGGAGCCGGCCGGGGACGTGGAGCTGGACTGCAACCCGCTTGAACTGGCCCAGATGGTGGGCGAGCTGCTGGGCAATGCCATCAAGTACGCGGCGGGCGGCACCGTGGAAGTCAGCGTGGGGGCCGGTCCCGGCGAGGTGCACCTTGACGTGTCCGACGACGGTCCCGGGCTCCCAGCCGAAGAGCTGGCTTCCGCTGTGGCCAGGTTTTGGCGGGCGCCGCAGCACCGCGGAATTCCTGGCACCGGCCTGGGGATGACGATTGTGGACAGGCTGGCGCGGGCCAACGGCGGCGAGCTGGTGCTCGCAGCGGTGCACCCGCACGGCCTCCGGGCAAGGCTGGTGTTCCGCCGATGAGGGGCGCTGCGGTGGTCGAGCAGCGAGCCCCGGTGGTCGAGCAGCGAGCTCTGCGAGCGCGTCGAGACCCCAGTGGCCCAGCCCCGGTGGTCGAGCAGCGAGCTCTGCGAGCGCGTCGAGACCCCAGTGACCCAGCCCCGGTGGTCGAGCAGCGAGCTCTGCGAGCGCGTCGAGACCCCAGCGACCCAGCCCCGGTGGTCGAGCCACCCACCCGCCGTCAACTCTTACGCTGCGCCGCCGGCACCGCTCTGGCGGGCGCCCTACTCCCTGCCCTGGCGGCGTGCAGCTCCCCGGCACAACTGGGGAAGATCGTGGTGGCCGGCGGCGAAACGGGCGGCTTTTATCTGGAATTCGCGGGGCTGCTGGCCGCGGCGCTGCAAAAGTATGGGGTGGCGAAAGCCGTCGTCGCGCTTTCAACAGGCGGCAGCGCGGACAACTTCCAGCGGCTGCTCTCGGGCGAGGCAACCATGGGAGCGGTGCTGGCGGACACGGCCGCGCAGCTCATGGGGGCCAATCCGGGGCGCGTTGTGGCGCTTGGCAAGGTGTACGAAAACTACCTGCACTGCATTGTGCGCAGGGACGGCGGCATCCGCACGCTGGCGGACCTGGCGGGCAGGCCGGTGGGCACGGGCGCGGTTGGCTCCGGGACCACGCTGACGGCCCGCAGGATTCTCTCGGCAGCCGGGCTGGGTCCGTCGTCCAGGCGTCCCATTGTGGAGCGCCAGCTGGGGCTCAACGACGGGTTGGCTGCGCTGCGGGCCAGATCAATTGACGCGCTGCTGTGGTCGGGAGGTCTGCCGACGGCGGCCATCACGGCCGCGAACGGGAATTTTGGGCTGAGGTTCCTCGAGCTGTCGCCGGTGTTGCCCACGCTCCGGAGCAATTACGGCGAGTACTACGAACGTGTGCTGATCCCCGCCAACAGCTACGCGGGCACCCCGGCCGTGGGGACGGCCGGGGTGGCGAACCTGCTGCTGTGCCGGGCGGACCTTGATGCCGAGACGGCCAAGCGGACCGTGCAGCTGCTGGTCAACCACGCCCGGGACCTGATCCCCAAGTCGAGCCAGGGCATCCAGTTCCTGAGCCGGGAAACGCTGATCAGCACGGGAGGCCTGCCGCTGCACCCCGCGGCGGCGGAGGCGTACCGCGAGATGCACGGGTAGGCCCGCTGGTCGAGACCCAGGCCCGTTGGTCGAGCAGCGAGCTCTGCGAGCGCGTCGAGACCCAGGGCACCGAGTCAGCCCCGCAGCACGTCCTTCGTAGAGTGGTCGTAGTGGAACGTGACCTCGCCGCCGGCGTGCTCAAACTCGTGGTTTGCGCCATCCAGCAGGCCAAACGCCCTCCTACCTTTCCGCACGAAATCCACGATGCGTTGGATGCCCGACAGTACGTAAGCCCCTGTGATTCAATGATATTGGCCGCGAAGACGTGGCATATGAACTCTTTGAGGGAATGGTTCGACATGGCGGCAGTGGCCCCGGTGACACCGGGAAATTATTGGTTTGTTGGCGCTTATTTCAATGACAAGGATCCGCAAGACCAAACTGATCGTTTCATCGCGGACGGGATCTGGGAAAACGGGTTCGAGGACAAGCATCTCGATACAGTCAGGTCAATGCGAGCCGGGGATAAAATTGCCATCAAGTCGACCTACGTACGAAAGCGCGATCTCCCGTTTGACAACCATGACAATCTGGTCTCGACCATGGCCATCAAAGCCGTCGGGACCATCACCCACAACCGTGGGGATGGACGCATTGTCGACGTTAATTGGACGCCACTTGATTCCGCTCGGGAGTGGTACTTCTACACCGGAAGATCAACAATTTGGCAGGTGACGCCCACGAATTGGCAAACCGACGGCCTGATCCGTTTCGCATTCCAAGACGAGCCCCAGGATTTGGACCGGTTCAGGACCGACCCGTTCTGGGCATCGAGGTTTGGATTCGAGACCCAAACGATGAAGTACGACTTTGCGTGGACCGCCTACTATGAAGACCTTGCCACTGAACTCTTGAAGTTCAAAAATAACCGCCCCGCCCTCATCACGATCTTGACTGACCTTCAGCAGAAGCACGGCGTACTCAGTTACCTGACTGACAAGGATTCGGATGGCACTTCCAAGACACTCAGCGACATCTGCCCTTTCACGGTTCTTGGATCCTTCAACCGAGGGATCACGTCACTCAAGCGGACCGCCTTGGCCGCCGACTGGGGCAAAGCCCTAGGGGTATCAGGGCCAGCACCGGCCAGCTTTGATGGAATTCCCCTCGTCAACAACATGAATTCCTGGTTCTTTCAATTTTCCGGCGACCAGGGCCGTGACGACATCGACAAGCTGTGGAATGTTTTCGAGGCAGCGCTGGAACTGGCGGGTACCCCTGAGGAGCGCCAACGCACCAAATTTGTCCACGCCTACGACGCCGCAAGGGTCCTTCCACAGGTAAAGACAAAGCTCAGCATGGGACTGTTTTGGTGCCGACCGTGGAACTTTCTCCCCCTCGACGGACAGACACGGACATACCTCAAGAATGAGTTGATGCTTGACGGAAAACTGCAGAACGCCGACGGCGTCAAATATTTGGAGACAATCGATTTGCTCCTGTCCAAGTTCAACGACCACGAGTACGCCGTGCACTCGTTTCCCGAGCTGTCCTGGGCTGCCTTTCTGACTCCCGGCACGTCATCCGGCGATTCCCAGGCAGAGGATAGTGATGAGGACAATGTTGAAAAAGTCTCCCCAATTCCTCTAACCAGCTACACCGTTGAAGACATTGTGGCGGATGGGTGTTTCCTTCCATCCAGTGAACTGGAGACGATACTTGATCGCTGGCGCAACAAGAAAAATCTGATCCTACAAGGTCCACCCGGCACTGGAAAGACCTGGCTGGCCCGCCGGCTCGCTCAGGTCTTGATCGGAACCAAAGACTTGCGATCTGCAATCCGTGCCGTGCAGTTCCACCCAAATGCATCCTATGAAGATTTCGTCCGCGGCTGGCGTCCCGGCTCCGACGGGCAGCTTACATTGGCTGATGGGCCGTTCCTGGAGATGGTGGACCGCGCCAATGAAGCGCCGGAAGTCCCGCATGTTCTGTTAATCGAAGAGATCAACCGGGGAAATCCGGTCCAGATCTTCGGTGAGCTGCTCACGCTGATCGAAGCCGGAAAGCGGTCACCTCGAGAGGCTCTTCATCTGGCGTACCCCCGCTCGTCGGATGAGACCGTACATGTCCCTTCAAATCTGTACATCATCGGCACCATGAACCTTGCAGACCGGTCGCTTGCCATAATGGATCTTGCATTCCGCCGACGTTTCGGGTTCATTTCCTTGGAGCCCGCCGTCAACGAGCGCTGGGTTGATTGGGTCCACACTAAGTTCGGCGTCTCGAAGGGGGAACTGAAGGATATTCAGCTCCGATTCAGCGCGCTCAATAAAGCGATCGCAGATGATCCCAACTTGGGCAGCCAGTTCATGCTCGGCCAAAGTTTCATCACACCGTCGTCGGAGATTGATTCATTCGCGGACTGGTTTGAAGCGGTAGTCGCCACGGAGATTTACCCAACCCTGAGTGAGTACTGGTTTGACAATCCGGAGAAAGCCAGTTCCTTGTGTCAGGAACTTCTCAGTTGAGGCCAGATGTAGCCGAAACGCCCCCTATGGTGGTGATCTCGGGAAAAACCGAGATCCCCATAGCCAATTTGTGGCTGTTAATGCTCTACGCGTCCAAATTCTATGAAGCCGGCACAGAGTCCATCGACGGCGCCGAAAAGTACCCAGAGCTTTTGCCAGACTTGTTGGCAGAAATCCTGGCTGCGAGCGTCGGGGAGCGAATCCGGAGACCTCTTACGCCAGTCTTCTCTATTGCGTCCCGCGACCTGCGACGTGTTCGGGGCCGAATTGACGTCCGACGAACAGAGTCCCACCAGTTGCTTCGGCGCGGACAAATAGCATGTCGCTTCGATGAATTGACCGTCGATTCTCCGCGCAACAGGATGGTATTGGCCGCCCTCAGCGCCTTGGCGCCGTTGGTGGATTCAAAGTCACTGGCATCCGAATGTCGCACCCAGGCCCGAGCTTTGGAGCATTTGGGCGTCTCGGCCAATTACTCAACCCGGGACGCCAAGACGCTCCACATCCAGCTGACTCGCAACGACGCCCGGGACCGGCGCATGATCCAGGCAGCCCGGCTAGCCTTGAATCTCGCACTCCCTACAGACGCTACGGCGCCAAACGGAATCACACGGAAGACCCTCGATATCCATGAGTTCCGGAGCCTATTCGAGGCAGCGGTTGGCGGGTTCTACAAGGCGACGTTGGAAAGCCACGGTTGGAAAGTTCATGCCGGCCAGAAGTTGGGATGGCGCGAAGACTGGGCAACCGATGGCGCATTTAGCCTTATGCCGCAGATGAAGACTGACATCATCCTTGAAAATGCAGAGACCAGTCGCCGCGTCGTGATGGACACGAAATTCACCTCAATCTTCACGCACGGCAACTACGGCAAGGAGACTTTCAAGAGCGGCCACATCTACCAGCTATATGCCTACGTTCGGACGCAGGAACGGGAAATAGATCCCTTGTCGGCCGGGTCAGAAGGGATCCTCCTTTACCCGGCCACCGGACAGTCAGTCAGAGAATCGATCCAATTGTCCGGCCATAAGATAACCGCCGCCACCGTAGACCTAACGCGTCCAGCAGTTGAAGTGCGGCAACAACTGCTGGACCTCATCCTGACGTAAAACCGTCCTTGAGCGTTTGGACTACTCGCCCCGGAGCACGTCCTTCGTAGCGTGGTCGTAGTGAAACGTGACCTCGCCGCCGGCGTGCTCAAACTCGTGGTTGGCGCCATCCAGCAGGCCAAACGCACCGTAGTTTTCGTCCCAGGAACCGTTCACCACGGCCTTGTAGCTGAACTTGCCGGCTGGCAGGTCCGCGGTCAGCTTCCACGTGCCGCACTTGGCGTCGAGCTCCATCTGAACACTGCTGTGGCTGGGATCCCAGTTTTCCAAGGCACCCAGCACGGTGCCGAAGTCGCCGGCCAGGGCCACGGAGTTTGGCTGATCCTGATGTTGGACGGCGGACGCCTCTGCAGGTGCCTTGGCTGCGGTCTTCCGCGGGGCTGCTTTGGCGGGCGCCTTCTTCGTGGCCGCAGCCTTTGCTGCCGGCTTCCTGGCTGCGGCCTTCTTGGCGACAGGCTTGGAGGGCAGCGTGGTGTCTGCCGGGACTGGCGTCCCGTCGGCGAGGGCAGCCGTCAGCGCATCAACTGTCTTGAACGCGACGGTCGCCTTAAGTCCGTCCTCCGTGATTTCCCAGCCGCTGCGGCCCTTGGTCATCCAGCCGGCCTTGACCAGCTCGGCTGTCGCCTTGGTGAGGTTCTTGTGCCCGCGCGGAATGCCGCCGCTAAGCAGTTCGGATTCATCCTTTGTGAACGGGATGCGGGCCACGGCTTCCGCCAGGACCTCTCCCCCGTTTGGCTTCTGGTCCTCCCACGACCCTGCGGCCATGATGTCCAGAACTTCCTTGAGTCGTCGATTGGTGTTGTCGCGAACGGTCACAGCAGTCCTCCTGTAGAAGCGGGTACGCAAACACTGTGGCAGGCAAAATCGCTACTAACGAGTATGTGACGCGCGGCTTCCGGCCGTCTTCCAAACTGAGCTCGGTCAACAGGCCGACGCTTTAGAGAGGAACCTATTGCGCCACGGCCGCCGCGTCGGCAAATACATCGGCCGGCATTGGCCTGTGTAGCTTCCACGTGATTGCAATCGGTTTTTCTCCCTTGTGCTGGACGTAGTCAACCTGGCCAAGACAGGTGTAGGGCGCGGTCAGCCCCGTTTCGTCACCCGCCGTGTCGCGCGTGAAGAGCAGCACCTGCGAGCCATGTCCCTTGGGGTCGAGGTAGCGTTTCCCCGTCGGGCTGTTCGGCGCGGTCGCGTTCTGCGACTCCCAGTGAAACAGATCCGGGCTGATCGCGTAGTCCTTGTACATCGTGGTGGCTGAGTGGTTTGCCTCATCCTTGTGGAGAGTCACGAAGAAAGCATCGGTTTTGCTCGATTCACACCAAGCAACACCGCCCATACTGATGAGCTTCTTTTGTTTTTCACTATCAAGCGACTTGGCTCCCAAGGCTGCCAGCACCTCGTATCGGCCGTATGTCAGGTGGCTCTGCAGCGGCGACCATGCCAATTCACCGCCAAGGTTTCTCCCGGCTCGCCTGGACGCTGCCGCTCCCAGCTCCACAAGCTGCTGGATCTCGCTGCAAACATATGGGTACTGGCGCAGGTGGTCGAACCCCTCATCGTACGAACTGAAGCCGCCGGCATCATCCCACAGGGTGAAGAACAGCATTCGGGCGAATACTTGCTCACGCGGGGTCAGCTCTGAATATTTAGGGGCCTCTTCGGAAACCAGCATTGAATATGCCTCAGCACGATCCCGGTCATCTACATGAATCAGCGCGGCCATCCTGCTGAGGAGCTTATTTTCTTCAGCATGTGTGAGCTCGCTGAGTTTGCCCGTCGCGAGCGCCTCCAGGGGTGAAAGTCCTTCAATGAGCCCTGCAAGGCGCAAGTATTCAGTCCAAGAATTCTTGGTCGACTTGTAGATGGTTTTGACGTCGTTGCCGGACCTCGCCAAGTATTCCGCCAGCAGCAATTCCGCATATGACTTCACGTCCGCCACCAGCTTCGTCTTGTTCAAGTTCAACTGTGCCTTGAGGTTCGTCAGCACAACGTCCTTGGCAACCCTGTCCAAGACTATCTGCGAACCGGAGGGAAGGAAGGGGAACTCGTCCTCGACGGCCTTTTGAAGTTGCTTCCGCCCGTAGCCGGTTATCGCGCGGAACCGAACGTCAAAGCGGAACTCACGATGCTGCTGACCAATGAAGTCCATGACGGTAAGTACGGACTTGTCGGGAGCCCGCCGAAGTCCGCGGCCCAGCTGCTGAATGAAAATCGTGGCGCTTTGTGTTGGCCGCAGCAATAAGATCGTGTCCACCTGCGGCAGGTCCAGGCCCTCATTGAATAGGTCCACCGCGAAAATGCAGTTGATTTCCATCTTGCGCAGGCGTCGAATTGCCTCTGCACGTTCGCCGTCTTCGGTCTGGCCAGACACCGCAACTGACGCAATGCCCGCCTGGTTGAAAACCTTAGCCATGTATTGGGCATGCTGGACCGAAACACAGAAGCCGATGGCGCGCATGTCCTTCGTGCTGGTTACCTTGTCCTGTAGTTCCTTGATCACCTTCGCAGCGCGAGCATCATTCCCCGTGTACAACGCACTGAGTTGCTGAGCGTCGTACGATCCGCGCTTCCATTCCAAATTGCTCAGGTCGACATCATCCGAGACACCGAAATAGTGGAACGGAACCAGCAGGTCGGCATCGAGTGCGTCCCAGAGCCGCAGTTCACTCGCCGTGCGTCCATCAAAGTACAATTCCGCGACATGGACGCCGTCGCCCCTTTCGGGCGTGGCCGTTAATCCGAGGAGCTCCAAGGGCTGCAGGTGCTCAATCAGCTTCTTATAAGTGGGGGCCGCCGAGTGGTGGAATTCGTCGATGACGACGACGTCGAACCGGTCCGCCGGCAGCGCGGCAATGCCTTTGGCTGACAGTGATTGAACGCTCGCGAACACGTGCTTCCACTGCTCCGGCTTGTGTGCACCGACATAGAGCTCACCAAAGGTGCCGTCCTGCATGACGTTCCGGTAGGTGGTCAGCGACTGCTGCAGGATCTCCTTGCGATGCGCCACGAACAACAACGTCAGGTCCCGGCCGGCCGCTTCGCACAGTTGTTTATAGTCCAATGCCGCAATAACAGTCTTGCCCGTCCCCGTCGCTGCAACGATCAGGTTTCGGTGAAAGCCTTTGGTGCGTTCGGCGTCGAGGTCTTCCAGCATTTCAACCTGGTGAAGATAAGGTTCAACCTCCAGCCCGGTGTATCCGGAAGGTGCCGATGTTAATTTGCCCCCGTTTCGCTGCAACGCGGCGTCCAGCTTGTCCGCGTCCTTGGCGGGATCGTAACTTTGAAAAGCCCGCTGCTCCCAGTAGCTGTCGAAAGTTATGGCAAATTTCTGCAGAAGTGCCGGCGTCGCGATGTTTGACAAACGCACGTTCCATTCGAGGCCGTCAAGCATGGCCGCCTGGCTCAGGTTCGAGCTGCCCACATAGGCTGTGCTGAATCCGGTCTTCCTGTGGAACAGCCACGCCTTTGCATGAAGCCTGGTCGACTGGGTCTCGTAGCTGATTTTGACTTCAGCCCCGTACCGATTGACAAGGTGGTCGATGGCCCGGCGTTCGGTGGCACCCATGTACGTGGTGGTGATGACTCGGAAGCTGCCGCCACGTTCCTTGAGCCCTTCAAGTGCCGGCTCGAGAAGCCGGATACCTGTCCAACGAATGAATGCGCAGAGCAGGTCCACTGAGTCGGCAGACTCGATTTCGGCGCGGATTTCGGCGGCAAGATTCGGATCATCCTTGCCGTTGGTGAGCAAGGCACTGTCACTGAGATTTGTGGTGGGACGGCGAAGTTGGCGGCGTTTCAGTGCGTCGGGGCGGTGCAGTGAACGAAGTTGGGCGGGACCCGGAGTGACTTGATTCCCCGGGTTGATGATGGTCAGAAGCTGGTTGGTCTTGTCAACCCGCTCTTCTTCCTTGGTATCCGTGAGCAGCTGTTTGACAGCATCGGCGACGTGCCGGGCAAGTGCCTCCGGCGACGATTCGTTGTCCAACTCGTCGATCCGGGGCTCAAGGTCGGGGACTGCGGCGAGGCGCACGCCCAGATCCTTCGTGTGAAGGAGCTCGTAGAGTCCCTCAGCCAACTGCTCGGGTGCTTCATCCCCATCAAATGTGTTCACTTGGCCAGGCTATGCGGTGGGTGGGACAAAAACGAATGGTGGCGATTATTCGAACAGGTAATTGATATTCATCATTGTTTTGCTGGCTGTTTCATTCCAGGGGCCGATAGTTTGGCATTGTCTGTGTTTTCGTAGAAGGGGCCTACGTTGCGCTGCATTCCGCTAGATCCAGACTTCAACGACGGCCAGCTTGCCGACAAGGCTGTGTGGGAGCTGCGGTGTCATACCCTCGAAGCAACATATTGGTTGAGTAGGGGTGTTGCTGGTGGGGCGTAGGGCGTTGTCGTTTTCGGATCGGGCGGACATCGCTGCGGGGATCCTTGCTGGCAGGACGGACCGGCAGATCGGGGCTGATCTGGGCCGGGACCACACGATCATTTGGCGGGAACGCCGTCGGAACTCGACGAAGACCCGCAGTTACCGGCCCGTGAGTGCTGACTGCTCCGCTGAGCGGAAGCCCTAATGTCCGCAGGCACGCAAAATCGAGACGGCTCCGGTCTTGGCAGCGCGGGTGAAGGAGGATCTGGCGAGGTCCAGGACGCCACGGTAAATCGCTGGCCGTTTGCGTTCGGAGGCCACGGACACCAGCGTTGAGACCATGACGAAGTCACCCGACGCCGAAGGCCGCACCGTATCGCATGAAACCATCTACCGGTGGATCTATGCCCTGCCCAAGGGTGAGCTGGCGAAGTCCGGGATCTTGCTCCAGTCCAAGCGCACGAAGCGCCAGTCCCGCAAGCCCTTGGGTGAACGGACCGGTGGCCGGATCATCGGTAACTGCCCAAGGGCATCGAGCTGACCAGCCACCAACCCTACTTAGACTCCATTGCCGATGAACTCAACGACCTCCCCGCGCCGTCCTAGGATTCCTGACACCACGGGAATATTCACCAAGCTACTCAACGACAATGTTGCTAAGACGGCTTGACACCGCCGCCGCGTTGCCGAACAACAGGGCTTAGAGATAGTCGACCGTTCCATTCAGTGCGGCGTCAAGGACGGGCAAGGCCCGCTTTTCAATGTCAAAGAAATCGGTCATGCACAGTCGAAAACCGGGCCATTGTTCTTTGGCTGCTGTAATCAAGCCAGCGCGTTCTTCACTTTGGTATTTTTCTCCGCGGAACCACAATGGATGTCCGACTATAACAGCAACTTTCTCGGATGAAGACGCAATAACTGGAACACTTTCTGAACCGACTTTGCCAACCTTCAGCTCAGCACTTATCCGATGCACCATTCGCTCAAGCTCAGGGAACCGACCGAACCACCGTTGGACGTCGAGCTCTTTGCCGGAGCACAGGTCGAGCATGTCCAGGGCAAGACGCCAGTCCAAGGCGCCGTGAAGCCTTTGGTTATCCCAGGATCGCAAACAATCCGGACAAGACGTTGAACAGCTCAGGTGCTTCTTCGATTCGAAGGCACCTTGCAGCTCGGCTCGAGTCTCCAGAAGCATCCGCGAGAAGTTTTCGGGCTTCGCCAGTTCCACGGCATAGCCCGCTCCGTTGTCCAGAGTGTCCGCTATGAATACACGCGCACTAGCAATTCCGTCAGTTCGTAAATGCTGCAGGCCCGCCTGTATCTCCTGAGGATCAATGTCCAGCTGGCGCTTTGCTGCCGTCCGGAGCACTTCAGCCAGTGAGTAGAGTGCCGAAGGAGCTGCCGGCAGGATACTTTGGTCAATAGGAAGACCCCCCGTGGCCGTCGCCAACCTAGCAAAGTCAAGCGTCAACGCATCGGTCGTCCTAATCTCGCCAATTGCACTCGGGCCCACGGGACTTCCTGTTGTCGGCATGTCTTTCCAGCGGCCAGAGTACAAATTGCTGTCCGAAGCCACCACGGATTGATCCGGCTGTCGTAAGAGATTGAAAAGGCGCCCCCGGTTGTCGTTGTATTGAAGAAGTTTCCCCTGTTCGTACAACCTGACATCGACACTGAGCACAGATTCGAGACTCGTTTCCGTCTGGGCAGAGGCAAACGTAGGCAAGCTCTTTGACTGTGCACGCGACGACTCGATTCTGTACGGGCGTTCTTGGTACGTTGTCCGGAAACCCAGCGGCTGGTACATGCTAAATGACTCAGGAATACCTCCGCACGCAGGACAGCTGTCCCCCATCTCTTGATCTATGAGTGTTACCGAACAGTCAGGACAGCGGACAATTTGATGTTTCGCGCCGAGCGGATCACGGGCCCTCCAACCACGTCCGTCACGTTCGTACGCAACAAATCCAGCGGCCAGGTGCACGAGCCGATCCCGGACCACCTCCGCCCCGGGCGCGTAGGCAGTAACGGCCATACCCAATGGCCTGTCCGACACAATCATTGAGTCCAGACCAGCCAGCCCTGACTTGTTCTTGCCACCGACGTTGGACAGTGGCTCGTGGAACAGATTTCGCACCCTCGAAGGAAAACCAAACATAGGGAGCAGCCCTCCAAAGGTCAGAGTCTCGCTGAGTTCGTTTGCCGCGATTTCCGGCTGCTCAACCAGTACATCAATCCGGCTAACCAACTCTTTGCGTACCCAACCCTCCAGTGCGCCAACATCATCCGAGGAAAGCTTTGTAAATGTCGAAAGTCGCTTTATTGTGTGCGTTACCTCCGAGTTTGATCGCAGCCAGGCACTGACCGAAGCCCTGTGGTTCTGCCAGTTCTGTCGCTCCCCAAAATCACCATGAATCGGCGTAGCGCCAGACCTCGAGGGGAGGCCAAGACTTCCAAATGCCCTTTTCAGGATTTCAGCAGCCACCACGCGTTGAACAATCCTAGGTCTTCCCAAATCCAGGAACGGCTGTGGCGGAAGATCACCCGTCATCCGAAAAGTGTTATTGAAATAATATTCATCATGAGCTGAATCTCGACATGACGTTATAGCAAAAGAGAACGGCTGATTGGCTCGGCCAGCCCGCCCCACCCTTTGTTGGTAGTTAAACCTCTGCGGAGGCATGTTTGCCATGAGCGTCGCGTTCAGTGAGCCAATATCAACTCCTACTTCCATGGTTGTTGTAACACTCAGCACATCCAGCTGACACGTCCTTGAATTTTCTGCCGGCGCGGGCAGTTGAACCCCCTTGAACCATCGCTGTCGTTTGCGCTGTTCTTCCGGAGGCTTGGTCTGAGCGGTTAATTCAGCGACCGCAATTCTTCGTATTGGCTGTTCGGAAAGCCAGCCATAGTAGTCCTCAGGCTGATTCGTTACCTTACTGCTGACAAGAGAAGTAGATTCGCAGCCACTATTGGCACAAATGCCAGCGGATCCCTGAAGGTGAATAAACCCGCACCTGGTACATTCCCACAGATACTCCGTGGGAGGGACAAAATTAATTCGACTGGAAGGACCCCGCGTATTCAAGACCCATCCTGTTGCCATCCCTGTATCGGTCAATGTCTCATAGGCCCACAGCTCAAGAGCATCGCAAGAGATCCCGTGGACGGAAGCTACGCGCTTGAGGTAACTCTTGATTGGGCCAGGAGTGCCTGGTTGTCCAGTTGACTTGGCGGTCCATGAACCTTCGTATGATTGGCTAAGGCCAAGGATGCGGATACAGCTGGCCAGGACTTCTGCCGCGATTCGCGAGTCCATCGGGGGTTTGTTTCTCGGAAATTGGGGCGCCTCAATCCAGGCCAGCAGGGTGGACTCAGTGTCACGCCTACCCCTGTCAAATATTTGCTTTCCAAGTTCAACGTCGAGCAACGAACTAAATTTGTCCTGCGCTTGGGCGGAGGAGGGTGCATCAGCCTGTAGCCAGAGTCCGGGTTCGGGGGGTGCATAGTACGCATACCAGGGCTGGCCTCCCTGCGACTGCGCCCAGGCCGAACTACCCGCAGGACTCAATCCCAGATCAACCATTTGGCGTTCAATCCGAGCGCGTAGATTCTGCCAGGAGACCTTTCCACTGATTGCGTCCTTCAGTTTGGAAAGCGTGTCTAGGTCAGATTCGGACGCCGCTCCCAATGAGACCTTAATCGCCGCTGCAAAAGAAGCAGGATTGTGTTGCATCGTCTGCTGGACAAGCGCGGCTTCTTCTCCTGTCAGGGACTCGGGCGTGGCGGCATATCTGGTCATGAGTTCGACGATGTCAACTGTCCCTGCGGATGCCAAAGAGTGCCGCAACATCTGGACAAGAATGTCACCGTATTGCCTCGTGGCCAACGATGCCGCAGTACGTGCCGCAGAATCCCTGTTATCAGTGAAAACAATGGTTCGGTAGTCCTCCGGCCTATCTCCCAAGGTTCGGGGAAGTTGCCTCAGATAGATGGATGTGGCCTGGGCCGGGGAGGTTGCGTGACCTTGGAGGGGTGTGCGAACCTCACCGACTTCAAATTCGCTGGATTGATTCGCACCACCCTGCCCGCACTGGGGGCATTTGCTGGGAAGTGCCGGCGTATCTTCCACTCTGCCAGTACCTGAGGCCTGGATTACCCATCCATTCGCCTCAGACGACGTCGTCAACTGCAGGGTTCCGCTGAGGTCAAGCAAAGCCGGAACCCATGACAGCTTGAATTTCTGCGTTGTCCACTGCTTTCCAGCACCTATGGGCTTAGCCTTGCCGCAGGGCCAGAACCATCGGAAGGTCCCACGGCTACGGCGCGTGAGCAAACCAGGAGCGTTCAGCATTAGAGCTTGAGGCGTTGCACTGATACTTTCGATGCCATCACCGACAGCTAAGACGAACCCCCCAAGACTGACGTCACCACATTCACTGCAGACTATAAGTTCAAGAACCCTGGAACCGCAGTCTTCACAGGCAGCAACGGGTTGGCCGTAGAGTTTTCCAACCGTCCGGTGCTCGTCCAATCGATCCTCGTTTACTCCGGAGCATTGCTTGTTGACACAGGCCCACATACCCGAAAGCACACGGGCAAATATGTGACCGCGTAGGGGGACCCCAGTCGATTCACCTTGAGCGATGGCGGCAAGGACTGCACCAGTAGCCTGCAAGGAATCGTCTTGGCCGAAGAGACGGCTGGCCACTGTGCTCAGCGGCTGAGCCCTGTACCTGCCTTCGGCCTGCTCGTAACAGGCGACCGCAACTGCCTCGGAGAGTCGTGGCGAAAGGTCGGCAAGCTTCCCTTGCGTTGACAAGGCAAGAACATCGTCACGACTAAGAGGCAAATCTGCAGTTAGAGACTTCTGAACTCCCGCCGTGATCTGAAAGGAAGTCCGTGAAACGCCGAAGAACTCTTCCAAAAAGTTCAGGCCCTGATCGCCTGAAGACAAGGACGCGCTGGCCCCGATTATGCGGAGCTGGGGGCTGTCTGAATCCAAGCCGAACCGGTCAAGCAACCGCCTAATCAACAACGCGATCTCACTACCCGAGGAGCCTCTATAGGCGTGTAGTTCATCGACTGCCAAAGTAAACACGTGATCAACCGACTCTTCCAGCCATGTCCTGGTCTTGGCAAAAATCGGATCTTCAAAGGAGCGCATGAGCATGGCATTGATCATCGAAAAATTCGATAGCAAAACGTCCGGTGGATCCATGACCATATCCCATCGAGTGACCATTTCATGTGCACTAGGGTCGGTGAATAATGCCAGGTCAGCGTCATCGAGCGTCCCCGCGTGATTGAGGCTGTTAAATTCCTTGTCCATCTGCAGGATTTCTTCTGCAACGGCAGCTTCTATTCGACCCGATTTCGCGTCCGGTAAAGCATTGTGGCCCAGCGTGGCCCCGGTATAACGGCCAAACCACAAACGACACTTGGGACTGTTTTGAGAAATCCGTCGAAAAGCAATGCGCAGTCTCGTTAATTGGTCTTCAACCAACGCATTCGTGGGGTAGAGAATCATGGCACGAACAGCAGCCGTCCGGTTTTCCCGAGCCCTGACTCTTGAATATTTTTTGCCGGTCCACCACTTAACTACCGGACCAGGGTCAGTCCAGCCCTCAGATTCCTCCACCAGTCTCAGCAAGATAGGAAGCAACATCGCTTCGGTCTTCCCCGACCCAGTTCCGGAAGTCACGACAACGTTGTGTTTGCCTGATCCATTAGCACCACGATTTATGGCGATAGCATCAGCTTGATGTTGCCGGATACGCATGTCAGCCAAACCGTCAGAAAACTGGCGAAAGAAAGCATCTCCGACAATCTTGGATACATTTGGAGAGTATCCCGATTCAGCACAAACACCGCCAATGCCTACTTGAGCAGGGTACGGAATAACAGGTTCAATCAAAGGCTCGCCAAATATTTGACCAGGTGCCCGGATCAAGTCATTGCGATCAGCCGCCAAGCCCTCTGATCGCAATCGATAATTAGTATTGAAATACCGGCTAAAGGCATCCTGCAAATCAGCAGCAAGCGTTACGGGTGTAGTCGTTGATTTCATGAAGCCAACTTTCCAATGAGTATCCTTGCCATTTCTGGCTCAATCACACGGTATTCCAGGGAAGAATTATTTCTAATCGCCTGAGGTGAGTCACCGCAGGCAACTACAGCTGATCTGCCATAGAGTCCAGGGAGTTCGGCACCAATAGGGACGGATAAAGTTAGATTCACGGCATCGTAGGCCAACAGTGGACGCTGAATAATCTGCGCCGCAAGGTGTTTTCCCAGCTCTGCAGAAACATAGGCACAAGTACCTTGGTCTATGTCGGCCTTGGAACGGAAGACGTACTTATGCCCATACGCCTCATTCAGTCGATAAAGCCCGGGGATCGTCGAACTTTCGACCTCCGCCCATCCAATAGTGCGAACATTAAAATAATCGTATTCCGGCGAAAAAGGCATCGGGAAGCGGGGAAGTGCCCGCCCTACACTTGATAAGTTCGGCAGCACCTTGGCCAACTGCAGTGCTGGGTCGCGAACTATCGCCACATCCAAGGTAGCTGCAATATCCGCGACGATGGATTCGGGAACCGATCTGACAATCGTCATGCATTGACGGTCCTGCCCTTTATACGAAATAACACCACCGTTTTGTGTCACTGCTTGAGTTGCAAAAAAGAGCATATCAATATCCCACAAACCAGTGAATAACCAAGAACCATCCACCAGGCATACGATACTGCTTTTCGCCATTTCCCAATGAGTCACTTGACGATAATCGTTTCTTTCAACTTCGATAATTGCAAGGGATTCCAGTGCTTGCAGGAGCCGGTGCTCAAATAATGCGGAATCCTCCACTTGCCTCGCAATTAGCGAAAAATCCCTCCGGGTTCCCGCCCCAAGAAATGTAAGTGTATCAATTATCGCAAACCAACCCTCTTCGGTTTGATCTACATGAGGAAGAGCCATCGATACCCTGGGATCCGACTTTAGTGTCTGTCCGTTATTCGATTTTTTTGGAAGAGTCGGATACCGTTTACTGATGCCGCATTCCGAACACTTTCCGTACATCCATTTGGATTTTGGCCTGGTACCCTCGTACGAAGGAAGAATCATCCGGTGGCTTCCCGTTACAACGCAGGACTGGGCATTTGGCGCCGGAAGCCGCAATTTTTGCTTGCCCGAGACCATCGTTTGGATCGAGGCCCAAAACGGTCGGACTGGGACATCCAAATATTCCCCTTGGACAGCAGTGGCTGCACTGCCCAGGCCATCGACGCTTGGATGGACGGCAGCCACTCTTGGAATCGACGTAACCGGCCACTTGGGATCGCCAGAATCATGGCAGAGATCACGAATTCGTTTCCAACCGTCGGTTTCCGCGTAAGATGAATCTCGGCGCTTTACTGATATGTGTTGTAGGGATTTCGTCTTGTTCTGAAGAGTCAAGCCGTAGTCATAGTAGTCCGGCACAATCTCATCCAAATCGATTTTTGCAGGCGCTACCACGTCCCGGGCGATGACAATCTCGCTCTTTTCAAGAGTGTCGAGGTCTTTCACGGACATGACCAAATTGAAGGGTCCCGGATCGTCGGACGCGATCAACAAATGCAAAGGTGCCAAATTGCTCCACCTGGTGACTCGTCCCGGGAGCCTGAGACCACCGGACAAACTCATTTGGGTCGTCAGTCTCGGTAAAAAGGCGTTCAATTCCAGCCCGTCGACCAGCCCGGGGCTGGGGCTGCGGAGCAGCTCTACATCGGTGAACAGGACCCAGTCGTACGGTAGCCCAGACGTGCCCCCTTCTTTGATTTGGTAGCCAGGCCGTGCAGAATCCGCCAATATCTTCTCAACAGCCGGACGCGCGCCCGAAGAAGTCTTGACTAGGATTCTGGATACGATCGCCGGATTAATTCGATCTGACTCAACATACGAAGCGGTCATCGAGTCCCTACTAAAGATGATGATGTTTTTCGGCGAGCGGGCCAGGACAAGGCGCGGACCGTTAAATACACTGATTTCGCCGTCGAGCGCTGACTCCGCGTCCACGCCGGTGTCGGAAAAATCGACCGCAATGGTGCCGTCCCCAATGTCGACGGGGTCTATGCTCAAGTCGTGCTGGCTGTCCGTCTTGATAACCAAAGTTTCCCCTGGCAATTGGCGATACCGTGCGGTGAACCCGAATCGAATACTGTTTCTGAATGCAGCCTTGAAATCACGCATGGTCAGGAGGCAACGTGTTTTAGTCGGAATCGTCCCCCCATCCCGCATTGACTGGCTGTCAGTACCCTGCCAGACAGCGAATTCAGACAGCGCAATGTCGGTTATGCGTATCTGGGTTTCAGGTGATTCCCACATCTTTTTCAAAGCCACGTTTGCAGTCGTCGAGGTCGAATTGATCCACAGGTCTATGGCTCCATGCATGTCGCCGTGGGAAAGCGCCATGCCGGCGACCAGCCCTTGGTCTTCAAACATGCGTTCGAGATTGCGACGCTCCGTGTCTCTAACAAGTGCCTGGGAGACTGGAAGTCCCACATATCTGTACATGAGCGCATAGGCGCTTGGCAACCCCATGTCGCCGTCGCCGTCCTCCAGCCATAACCTCAAAACATCCCAAAATGACTCGCTTGTCTTCCGAAAAGCATCTCTCAGCCGGAGTGACTCGGCCGGGCGTACTCCGAGGATGTCTTCAAGTTGGCCGTAGTAGCCATTGTCTGTAACGTGTTCCCCTGTCCTTGCTGTGCCCATTCTCTCCGCAGCCATGGAAAATACCGTCAACAATGCTACGAGTGGGGGAACGGGAACCTTTGATTTGGCCCGAATTGATTGACGTCGCATACGTAGCCAATCTGTGCGCATGGACTCAAATTTCGCAAATGTCGGCCGCCTGCTTTCTTTCCACATAAGCATGCGCCTGACAGCAGCGGCAAGTGACGCCTGGCCATTCGCGGCTTCAATGCCCAAGCTTCTACAAGCAGATTCAAAACGATCATCATCGGTGTCTAAATAGACGAGTTGGCCAGCCTGATCCTGTGTGAAGAAAGACGCGCCGATTGCTGCGTTCCAATCGTCGTAGTCTGGTTGGGACATCGGGAACCTCCGTGTTTGACCAATGGCCGTTAATTTTCATCTCGATCTGCAGGGCAGCACTTCTAAATGACCCTATGCCATTGCACCGACAAACCCAGTGCCGCTTGGGCCCGACTGCTAGTCCACGCAAGGCTGGACCGTTCGGCTGGTCTGGTAAGCGCCCGATGTGGAGGATCAACAGACCCACAATATGGGAAGGTACCCATGTGGTGGCGTTACATTTGAATTCCATCGAGGCACGGCCATGCTTAGTTCTACCGAGCGCAACGCTCCACAGCTCGTGCGGAAGACGCCGGGTCCGTCGAGTCCTCCGGTTACACGGCTGTCGTCGCACACCGTTGTAATAGGCAGATGCATGCAAATGTCGCCATGCTTGAGGCTAAATCATCGGGCTATCGTTTCCAGGCCACACCCTCGATACCGACTCGCAAGCCAGCGGGCGCAGCAGAGAGTTGCCGACCCAATTCCTTCGTATGGAGGAGCCCGTAGAGTCCCTCCGCCAACTGCTCCGGTGCTTCATCCCCATCAAATGTGTTCACTTGGCCAGGCTATGCCGTGGGTGGGACAAAAACGAATGGTGGCGATTATTCGAACAGGTAATTGATATTCATCATTGTTTTGCTGGCTGTTTCATTCCAGAGGCCGATAGATTGGCATTGTCTTTGTTTCCGTAGAAGGGGCCTATGTTGCGCTGCATTC
>NZ_JAJLOZ010000071.1:0-23106 GCF_025548615.1 Arthrobacter sp. A2-55
TGCACCCGTCGATGGGGCGTCCTCCCCATGCAGGACTCCCCATGCCCCGCGGCCTGCACTGCCGCACCACCCAAGGTTCCATCGTGGATTCCTTCGACGTAGGCTTAAATTCTTGGCATTGTCCCGCGCAAGTTTCTGCAGTTCACTAAAGGACGTGAAACCATGACCACCGCAGAGAAGCCTTCGATCCCCGATCCCGGACGGCCCAAGCCGGCGCAACCTGCGCCGGGGCAGCCGCCCGTGCCGCCGGATCCCACGCAGCCCGGCAATCCAAATCGTCCCCCGGACCCGAATG
This sequence comes from Arthrobacter sp. A2-55, assembly GCF_025548615.1. NCBI lineage: Bacteria > Bacillati > Actinomycetota > Actinomycetes > Micrococcales > Micrococcaceae > Arthrobacter > Arthrobacter sp. A2-55. The sequence goes on from NZ_JAJLOZ010000071.1 coordinate 296, forward strand.
AACCGTATCCGCCGCCATTCCCACCGGACCAGCCTGACCCCCCGGCCCCGATGCACCGCAGCCGCCTTTTCCACCAGGCCTACCGTTTGGCTCCCCCGGCGCGGTTCCGTAGCCTTCCTGAAATTGCCGATATGATGTTCCCCCTCTAAACCCTGAACACCATCCGATGCCAACGGTGCGCCACTTGGCAAGTGGCGCACCGCCAGGGTCCAACCAGGCTCAGGTTCAGGGCACCGGGCACAGGTTCGCTACGCAGCCACCTTCGCCGGGCGCCGAACCCCCACTGAATCCTCGGAAAGGCGCTGCGCCAGATAGATCGGCACAATCGAGACCACTATCAGCACCACCGCCACCACATTGACCACGGGGGCCTGGTTGGGGCGGAACAGGTTCTGCAGGATCCAGATGGGCAGGGTGGTGTCGCCGGCGCCAATGGTGAACGTGGTGACAATGATTTCGTCAAAGCTCAGCGCAAACGCCAGGAGCCCTCCGGCCAGCAGCGCGGAACGCAATTGCGGGAAGGTCACCAGGCGGAACGTGGTGAACACGCCTGCCCCCAGGTCCGCCGATGCCTCCTCGAGCCGGCTGTTCACGCGCCGCAGCCGGGCAATGACGTTGTTGAACACCGTCACCATGCAGAACGTGGCGTGGGCAATGACCACAGTCCACATGCTCAGCGGCACACCCAGGATGGTGGTGAACATGTTGTTCAGCGCGATGCCGGTGACAATGCCGGGCAGCGCGATGGGCAGGATCACCAGCAGGTTCACGGCCTCGCGCCCAAAGAACTTGTACCGTTGCAGGGCCAGCGCCAGCAGCGTGCCCAGCACCAGCGAAATGATGGTGGACACCACCGCCACCCACAGGGACGTGACCAGGGCGGAGCGGACGCCCTCGGATTCAAAGGCCCTCCCCCACCATTCCAGGGTGAACCCCTTGGGCGGCCAGCCAAACGTCTTGTCCGAGTTGAAGGAGTTGACCACCACCAGCAGCAGGGGCGCGTAAATGAACAGCAGCACCAGCCCGGTGATGACCCCGAGGATCGATTTGGCACTCTTGGAAAGTCTCATAGCAATCCTCCTAAAGGTTGTTCAGGGCGCCGGTGCGGCGGACCACGAAGAGGTAGACCATGATGATCACGATCGGGATCAGGGACACCGCGGAGGCAAACGGCAGGTTGTTCGCCGCTCCCACGTTGGCGTAAACCACGGTGCCGAGCATCTGCGTGGTGCCGCCCACAATCTGCGCCGTAATGTAGTCGCCCAGCGACAGCGAAAACGTGAAGATGGTCCCGGCAATGATGGATGGCACCAGGATGGGCAGCATCACCAGGCGCATGGTCTTCAGCGGCTTGGCCCCCAGATCGGATGAGGCTTCCAGCAGCGAATTCGGCACCTTTTCAAAGCCGGCATGGATGGGCAGGATCATGTACGGCAGCCAGATGTAGGCCAGCGTCAGGATCACCGCAGTCTCCGAGTAGCCCGGGCTGGCAACGCCCAGCGGCGCGCCCATCCACTCAAGCAGCCCGCCGCTGGCCAGCACATTGCGCCAGGCGTAGGCCTTGACCAGGTAGCTGGCCCACAGCGGCATGAGCACGGCAATCACCAGGATCTTCTGCCAGTGCGCCGTGGCCACCTTGGCGATGAAGAACGCGATCGGCACGGCGATGACGGCGTCGATGATGGTGACGGACAGCGCAATCCAGATGGTCCGCAGGGTAATGATTTGGTAGACCGGATCGGTGAGCACCTGGATCACATTTGCGAAGGTCCAGGTGGTGGACACCTTGCCGGTAAATGTGTCCACCGTCCACAGCGCCGTGATGAGCAGGGCGGCGAGCGCGGCAATGTACACCAGGATCAGCCAGCCGGCCGGGGCCGTGAGCAGTGCCGCCAGCCGGAGCCGCGGGGTCCTGTTGAGGAGGGCGGAGAAGGAGTTCTTCCTGGCCCGGGGGACCGCGGCGGTCCCGGGACGGGTGCCCGGGTCCGCCGCAGTGCCGGGCTGCTGTGTGTTCAGTGACATGGGCTAACCCTTGATTTCCGTCCAGGCCTTGGTCCACTCCGAGTAGTCGGTGCAGGTGGCGTCTGTGCGGCCGTCCAGGCACTTGGCAATGGGGGTGGTCCAGTACCAGATCTTGGAGGCGTAGCTGGCGTCGCCGGAGTGGTATGTCTCGCAGAAGTTCTTGTCCGTGGTCAGCGCGCAGGCCTTGGGATTGGCCGGGGACTCGCCAAAGTACTCGGCGACGGCGGCGTTGGCCTTGGGGCTGGCAATGTAGTCCAGCCACTTGTACGCGCAGTTGGAGTTCTTCGTCTTCGCACCGATCATCCAGGTGTCCGACCAGCCGGTGGCGCCCTCGGAAGGCAGCAGCGTCTCCACCTTGGCGCCGTCGGCCTTGGCAATGTTGGCTCCCACCTGCCAGGTGGTGCCAATCACGGAGGTGCCTGAAGCAAAGGACTGCACTTCCTTCACCACGTCGTTCCAGTACTCACCCACGTGCTTGCGCTGGTCCTTCAGAAGCGCGACGGCGGCCGCCAGCTGGTCCTTGTCCAGGGCGTAGGGATTCTTGATGTTCAGCTCAGGCTTGTGCTTCATCAGGTAGAGCGCCGCATCGGCAATGTAGATGGGCGAATCGTACGCGGTGACCTTGCCGCTGAAGGAGGATGCGCCGTCGAACACGGAACCCCAGGAGGTGGGTGCCGGGGTGACCTTGTCGGTGCGGTACATCAGCAGGTTGGCACCCCAGCCGTGCGGCATGCCGTAGTTCTTGCCGTCCACGGTGTTCCAGGCCTTGTCCTTCAGAAACGGGTACACGTCCGGGTAGTTATTCAGCAGCGACATGTTCACCGGCTGCACGTCGCCGCCGGCAATCAGGCGCAGGGACGCGTCGCCGGAGGCGGAAATGACGTCATACTGGCCGGTGCGCATCAGCGTCACTGCCTCGTCCGAGGTGCCGAACGGCTTGAAATTGACCTTGCAGCCGGTCTCCGCCGTGAACGGGGTGACCCAGTCCACCTTCGGATCGTTGCTACCGTCCTCCACGTACCCGGGCCAGCCCAGGATGGAGACCTGGCCCTCTCCGGCGCCGATGGATTCCTTCAGTGTTCCGGCGGCCGCGCCGCCGCCGGAGGAGGTGCCGCAGGCCGCCAGCGCCAATGCTGCCACGGCCAGGGTCCCGATGACTTTCAGGGAGCTCTTCATGGTGTTTCCTTTCAGGGTGAAATGAGTGATTGCTTGAAGTTCTAGTTGCCGTCGGGGAGCCACACGGCATCCTGGTCCAGCCAGCTGACGGACACTGTCTTCCCCACAACGCTGGCCTCGTCCGGCAGGTCACTGCCCACCAGCACCACGACGGCGGGGCCCCCTTCCAGCGCCACCCTCACCTGCGTGGCGTGCCCCACGTAGACCAGCGAGGTGACGGTCCCGCGCAGGGAGGCGGCGCCGTCGTGCTTGGCAGTGGAGGCGGTCCAGTCAAGGGTGAGGCGCTCGGGGCGGACCACAAACTGCCCGCCGCGCTGGTAGAGGGTGGCGGCAGTGTCGGGGCCGAAGAGGTTGGAGGTGCCCACAAAGTTGGCCACGAACGCGCCGGTGGGGCGCTGGTAAATCTCGTGCGCCGTGCCGATCTGGGCCAGCTTGCCGTTGTTGAACACGCCGATCCGATCGCTCATGGTGAGGGCTTCCTCCTGGTCGTGCGTGACGAAGATGAAGGTGATGCCCAGGCTGCGCTGGAGTTCCTTGAGCTCGATCTGCATTTGCTGGCGGAGCTTGAGGTCCAGGGCGCCCAGTGGTTCGTCGAGCAGGAGGACCTTGGGCTCGACGACGAGTGCCCGGGCCAGTGCCACGCGCTGCCGCTGCCCGCCGGAAAGCTGGCTGGGGCGGCGCTGCATGAACTTGCCCAGCTGCACCCTCTCCAGCGATTCAATGGCGCGCTCGCGGCGTTCGGCCTTCTTCATGCCGCGCACGCGCAGCCCGTAGGCCACGTTGTCCACGAGGGACATGTGCGGGAAGAGCGCGTAGTCCTGGAAGACGGTGTTGACGTCGCGCTGGAACGGGGCCTTGCCGCTGACGTCCGCCCCTTCCAGCTCGATGGTGCCGGAGGTGGGTAGTTCGAAGCCGGCGATGAGTCGCAGCACGGTGGTTTTGCCGGAGCCGGACGGGCCCAGCATGGAGAAGAACTCCCCCTGCCGGATGTCCAGGTCCACGCCGTCCACGGCGCGGGTTTCGTTGAATCCCTTGGTGCCGAACGTCTTGGTGAGGTTGCGCAGCCGGATGGCGGGAACCTCGGCGGTGGTTTCCCGCACTCCGCTCAACGTGGTCTGGCTCATGGAATGCGCCTTTCAGTGGTTTCAGTGGTTTCAGTCGTGGATGGTCAGCTGGTTTGTGGCTGTGATGGGGACCACAATGTGGTGCTGAAGCTAAATGCTATTACTTAAGATGTTTTATGTATAGACCCGGTGGCAAAGTGGCCGTTACGATTGTGTAAAGCCCCGATCCCCCAGAAAGGAGGGGCCGCATGTCCCTCTCCCCCCTGGGTGCATCACGGAGCCTGGCCGCAGTATTCACCCCCATCAAGTCCGGCGGGCTGGTGGATGAGGTGTGCCGGCGCATTGAACTGGCCGTGGAATCGGGCCTGCTGGCGAGCGGACAGCGGCTGCCGAACGAGGTGGAGCTGGCCGGCGCGCTGGGCGTGTCAGCCGTGACGGCACGGGAGGCGCTGTCCCAACTTCGCGGCCAGGGGCTCATCCGCACCACGCGGGGGCGCAGCGGCGGCAGCTTCGTCACCGAAAATTCCTTCCCTTCACTGGTTCAGGCCCGCGGGAAGCTGATGGAACTGACGCGCCTGCAAATCACCGATTTGGGTTTGCATTTCCACGCCATTGCCGCTGCCTGTGCCGCCGTGGCTGCGCGGCGCTCCAGCCCGGAGGACGTGGAGTCGCTGCGGAACTACATCCGGCCCCAGCTCGACGACGGCGAACCGGCAACAGCGTTCGCCTGGCGCCTGTCGGCGGCGGAGTTCCTGCTGGAAATGGCGTCCGTGGCACGCTCCGCCAGGCTGGCCCGCGAAATGCTGCGCCTGCAGGCAGACATCGGCACCATGACGCTGCTGCCGTTCTCGGACCCGGCTTTTTGTGAACAGACAGCAGCGCTGAACAGCTCCATCACGGAGGCGATAGCGGACCACGACGCCACCGGCGCCGAGGCCCGGACCAGGGAACTCATCACCTCCACCATCACCTGGCTGTTGGCTGAATACGCCGGCAGTCCGCACTGAACAATCCGCACTGATCAATCCGCACCATCGACAAGTAAGGTCACGCTGATGAACGGCAAGGAAGCCGCACCGTCCGCTGCAGGGGTTGGGGAACCTTCGGCCACCACCACTCCCCCAGGCGGCGTTCCCGCAGTCATTCCGGCGGGAGGCGTTCCCGCGGACGTTCCCGCAGGCGCCAGGGAGCTCGCTGCCCTGATCGACTCGATTGAGGCGGGGATCGACGCCTGGGCGCAGGCCACCACGGAGTGGCTGTCGGGGCAGTCAAAGCCCACCGGAACGGCCATCGACAAGTTCATCCGGCCCGCGGTGGCCCGCATGCTCCACGAACCGGGGTCGCGGCTGGCCGGAGCCGGATTTGTGGCCGTCACGGGACTGCTGGGCCACGGCCGAAGCTACATTGCCTGGTGGCAGGGGGAGGACTTGGAGCGGGTGGATGCGCTGGCCAACTTCAGCCCGTCCTCCATCAGCCGTTATGTGAAGACGGAATGGTTCAAGGTCCCCGTGGAAACCGGCCGGCCGCACGTCACCGGCCCCTACATCGACCTGCTTTGCACGGATGAATACGTGCTGACCTTCACCAACCCGGTGTTCAGCTCCGGCACCATCGCCGGCGTGGTGGGAATGGACGTCACGGCCCAGACGCTGGAACGTGCGGGCCTGGCTTCGCTGCGCAGCCTGGGCCCCGGGGCCGTGCTGGTCAACGCGGGCGGGCGGGCCATTGTCAGTGCGTCCCCCACGGTGGACGCGGGCGACCTGGTCCAGGCTGCGCCGGAGGCCGCCATCTACCCCGTGGGCCGGCAGTTCAGGATCATCACCCACACCGTGTGAGCCGATCCGGCGGTCCTTTCAGGCGCTGGACAGCCGTTCGTATGCTGCGCACATCTTAAATTGCCACGATTTCAGGGTGTGCGGCGTCGAACCACTGCGCCACTGTAATCTGGCAGTGACATGAGAAATGCCGCGCACATTGTGGGGAAGGAGATGAAATGCCTGCACAGAGGAAGCACCACAGGCCGGCCGCGCAGCCAGCCCCCGAGCCGCCGCCGGAGCCGTATCCGGTGCACTCCATCCCCGGCACGTTGCTGGCATCGCGGCTGGTGGGGAGCGGCCGGACCCGCCCGGCGGTGGTGGTCAGCTACAAGTCCGACGCCGGAAAGCGGCGCATCAACGCACAGTTCCTGGCCCAGCAGCTGGGCGACGAGGCGGACGTCTTTGAAATCGCCAACGGCGTGGAAACCCGCAAGCTCCAGGACGGGCTCCCGGAGGACCTCCACGTGTTCGGCACCGGCGCCCGGGTCTATCCCGCAGGCACCGGGTGGGCCGCACGGACTCCCCCGGCCCGGCTGGTGGTGGGATCCACCGACCTGGGCCGGCTGACCAACCAGCTGCTGGGCGACGTGCATGCCGCCGCCCACTCCGGATTCCCTTCCCCGCCGGCCGAATCAGCGAAACCGACCCGTGCCACGGCCACGGGGACGGTCCGTGGATTCACCTCGGAAGACAACAGCCGGGCCCTGGTCAAGCTGTCCACCACGGGAAAGATTGTCACGGTCCGGGCCGAGGACCTGCTGCCGGGCGTGCCGCTCAACTGGCTGCTCACGCCGGGACAGTCCGTCACGGGCCTGCTGGATGAAGGCAACGGCACCCTGGACATCAGCGCACTTCTGCTCAAGCCCGGCTCGCCAATCACCAGCTACAGCGAGGGCGACGTGGCCCTGGCCCGCGTCCGCAGCGCCGGCGCCACCCATGCCATGGTCACCCTGTGGCCCGGCTCCGACTTCCGGATCGGCACCGCACGCATCTCCTCCAATGAGCTCGATTCCGCGGAAGACCTCCTCACCGAGGGCGAGGTGGTGCGGGTGAGGGTGCTGTATGAGAACGGCGCCGTGGTGTTGTCGATGCTGGACGTGGACGACGACGAACCCATTGTCCCAGCGCCGCCCCTGGTGCAGGGCGGGCCGCCGTGGCTTGACCTGGACCGCCCGTACGCCAGCATCTTTGCCCCGCCCGCGGCGCCCCTCCCCGGTGAGCCCAGCGCAGGGCAAGCCGCGGCTGGGACTGGGGCGGCCGGCGTCGTGCTTGAAGCGCAGGAGCCTGCCCTGACGCCGGCGGAACGCAAAACGGCGCTGAAGTCGACGCAGATGGAACTGGAAAAGGCGCGTCACACCATTGCCGAGCTGCAGGATTTGGTGGACAAGTTAGTGGCCACCGACAAGGCCGCCCGGACCCTGCAGGACAAGCTGGCGCAGGAACATGCCAAGGCGAACGACCTGGCGCGCAGGCACAACGATGCGGTGCACCAGATCGACGCCTTCAAGGCCGAGCTGGCGAAGACCACGGCCAAGCTGGTGGGGGCGAAGAAGCAGCGGCGGTCGGCGTCGTCCCGTTCGGAATCCAGCCTGGCGGGGCTGTTCCCCGAGCCGGAAGAGCAGTTTGATTTCGAGCTGCGCCACGAATGGGCGCTCATGGTCCCAGCCATGGACAAGGCCGCGCAGCCGCTGGGCGAGTACGTGGTGGGGCCGGGATTCCTGGCCACGCTGTCCCAGCTGCCGGCGCCGCAGCGCGCCAAGACGCTGCGGGCTGCCGTGGACCTGATTGCCAACCGCGAAGGCCCGCTGCGCAACCGCAAGCCTCACTTCCTGCGCGAAAATGAGGGCGCCCACGCCCCGGCGCGCATGCGCGGCGACGATGTTTGCTGGCGCCTCTATGTGGAGCAGGGCACGGCCGGGGCGCTGCGGCTGCACTACTGGAAGCTGAAATCCGGCGGTTTCGAGCTCCACGAGGTTGTCACGCACGACGACGTCAAGCCATAAATATCCACTAGGATGGGGGTTTTGACTGAATTCGCATCATGGGGGAAATAATGGAAAACAAACAAAAGCCACACAAACGGCGGTCAGCCCGACTGTGGATCATTCTTGGTGTGGTGGTGGCCATGTTGGCCAGCTTCATTTCCTGCAGCGTCATTGCCAACGCTGACACCGGAACGGTCAAGTCGATTACCGACGGCGACACCCTCGTAATTTCAGTGGGTGGCGCCAACAAGACCATCCGACTGCTCAATGTGGACACACCGGAAACCAAGGATCCCGCCAAGGACGTTGAGTGCCTGGGCCCGGAGGCCACGGAATTCCTGACGCAAACCCTGCCGGCCGGCACCAAGGTCAAACTTAAGTACGACGTCGAACGGAAAGACAAATATGGCCGCACACTGGCCGCCGTCTTTACGAAGGACGGCACCTTGGTCAATGCCGAGATTGCCAGGGCCGGCCTTGGCACGGCCTTGGTGGTCGGCAGGAATTCTGCGTTCCTGGAGCAGGTGAAGGCCGCACAGGAACAAGCGAAGGCGGCGCAGAAGGGGCTATTTGGTTCAGACATAGCGTGCACGCTGCCGGCCCAGGTCCAGGCAGCAACCACGGCGTTGACTGAGGCCACCGCCGGCCCCGCGGCCGCAACCTCAACGGATGCTGCCGCGGCGATCGCCACGGCGTCGGCAGCCATCGTTTCGGCGAAGGCCCTGCAGTCGGCGCTTACCGTCGCCAACATGGCAGAAAATGCGCTGCTTTGGTCCGCATATACGTCTGCCGAACTGTCCGCGCGGCTGGCCTTGTTGACTTCCGACATCGGCCGCGCGGAGACATTTGTGAAGTCATTGACCGAAACAAAGTCAAAGCTCGAGGCCTCCGAGGCCAAGGCGGCCGCCGAGAAGAAGGCTGCGGAAGTTAGGGCGGCCGAGGAAAAGAAGGCTGCCGCCGCCAAAGCCGCGGCAGAAAAAGCGGCTCAAGAGGCGGCCAAGAAGGCTGCGGCCGAGGCTGCCGCACAAGCCGCTGCGCAGGCAGCCGCCGAGGCTGCTGCTGCCGCGGAGGCCGAGCGAATCCGCAACCTTCCCCCGGTCTATGTGCCGCCGGCACCTCCCGCGTACCAGCCGCCCGTCTATGAGCCCCCTGCACAAAACCAGGGCGGCGGCGGATCTCCGGGCTACACCGGACCGCGTTGTTATGCCCCCGGCGGCAAAACCTGGCGTCCCTGCTAAGAACTCAATGGACAATCCCGTTGCCTATATTCTACGTCAGATGAAATTATCTGTAATAGAATATAGGCAACGGGAGGAGTTGGCATGGGCCTGGGCGACCTCAGATACGGCACGTTTACCGTTGCTGAAGCCAAGCGTTCCGGCTTGTCCCCGCGAACGCTCTACCGATTGCGTGATGCCGGGAAAGTCGAACAAGTCGGCCCTGGTTTGTACCGTGACGCCGATGCGCCTGCCACGGATCTGGACTTGTTGGAAATCGCCGTCAAAGCACCGCGTGCAACCCTTTGCCTTTCCAGCGCACTGGCGCACCACGACCTTATCGACATGATTCCCGGACGAATTGACGTTGCGCTGCCGCGGGGAAGGACCGGGCCAGTCACGCTCGCACCAGCCAGCTGGCACTACTTCAACCAAGCCACCTTTGACCTGGAACGTTCGCGACTGGAGATCCCTGGGGAGAGTGCCAGCATGGGCATCTATTCAGCAGAGCGCTCGATTGTGGACGCTTTCAGGCTGCGAGGAAGCGAAGGCCACGAGATTGGAATTGAGGCACTCAAGAACTGGCTGCGGCGACGTGGTTCACGGCCGGCCCGGCTGCTGACGATCGCCCAGCAAATTCCCCGCTCCACCGGCCCCATCAAGAGGGCATTGGAGTTCCTCGCATGACAGCCGAACAGATTTACCGCCAGCTCATAAATCTTGGCCGTCAACGAAATCGCCCTGGTGAGGAGATGATCACGCTCTACGGATTGGAACGGGTTCTGAACAGGCTAACGCTAACCCGCTTTGCCGACGACTTCTCGCTAAAGGGCGGCGTGCTTCTGGCAGCTTTCTCGATGAGACGGCCCACCCGGGACATCGACATGCAAGCACTGGAGTTCACACTCGACGCGACCCACATGGGAGAGGTCATTCGGGCCATCGCCCGTGTCCAGACTGACGACGGACTGACCTTTGCCCTGGATGAGGTGCGGATGGAAGAAATCCGGGACGAGGAGGAGTATAGCGGGCTCCGGGTTCACGTTCCGGCCTTGCTCCATATCGCGAGGGTGCCGATCAAACTGGACGTAAGCACCGGCGACCCGATCTGGCCAGAACCCCAGACGGTCACGTTACCGGGATTGCTCGGTCAAAACGTTCACATCAAGGGAAGCACGCTAGAGACCGTCATCGCCGAGAAATCGGTGACGATTGTGCAGCGTGGGGCCACTAGTACAAGGTGGCGTGATTACATGGATATTCGAAATATTGCCCGCAAGTACCCATTCAACGCCGGCGAGTTGCGAGCGGCAATGGAGGCGACAGCCGCCTTTCGTGGTGTCCAGCTTGAGCCAATCAAAGGTCTGTTGCAGGGCTACGACACGGTGGCCGCGGGCAAGTGGGCCGCGTGGCGGCACAAGAACCGGCTAGAAGACGAATGCCTCTCCACGCTGGAGGAACAGCTGGCGGACGTCTCGGCGTTTGCCGGCCCCATTCTTGCAGGTACCGTGGCCGAAAGTTACCGTTGGGACCCAACCGCCTTTTTATGGCAGGACAACCAACAGCCCTCGACTGTAGGCGACGCTGCTCCCTGAAACAGTTTTCCGACGTCAAGCCATAAGCTGGTGTGACACCGTCGGAAAGGACGCCCTCCCATGCCTGCCCCCATTGAGCTGGTCCGCCTGCTGGACGACGACGGCGCCGAGATCGGCACTGCGGACAAGTCGCTGGTCCACGGTGCAAACACCCCGCTGCACCTGGCCTTTTCCTGCCACCTGGTGGACGGCTCGGGACGCACGCTGGCCACGCGCCGGGCACTGTCCAAACTGACCTGGCCGGGGGTGTGGACCAACTCGTTTTGCGGCCACCCGGCCCCCGGCGAAACGTTCGAGGACGCTGTGAGGCGCCGCGCCGCCGTCGAGCTTAACATCGAGATCTCAGACATCCGCCCCGCCCTGCCCGACTTCCGCTACCGCGCCGTCGACGCCTCCGGCGTAGTGGAAAACGAGGTCTGCCCCGTTTTCACGGCCGTCTACGCAGGCAGCAGCGACATCTCACCCAACCCGGAGGAAGTGTGCGACTGGGCGTGGACGGACATTGTGGACCTGGAGGAAGCCGTCATTTCGACGCCGTTCGCGTTCAGCCCGTGGCTGGTCCAGCAGGTGGCTGAGGGCATTTACACGGGCGGACTGCTGCCCGGCACGCCCGGCGTCCCCAGCATTGACTCTATTTGACGGCCACCATGGCCGCACTGCGGTCCCACAGCTGCCGCGCCAGCGCGGGATCCTGGGCGGTGCGCGTGGGCGTGGCCACCTTGCGCTTGGCGTAGTACTTTCCGGGCTCCCAGTCCTCCCCCGGCACGGTGGTCGCCAGCCACACCAGCGTGTCCGCGCCCTGCGCCGGCGTGAGCATGAACCGCCGCATCAGGCTACCGTACATGAATTTGGTGACCCGGTTGGATTCGGCCGAAAACCCGCTGCCGACCACGCCGGGGTGGAAGGCTGCCGCGGAAACTCCGTGGTCCCCGTAGCGGCGCTGCAGCTCGATGGTGAACAGGATGTTGTCCAGCTTCGCATTGCCGTACGCCGCATTGGCGCTGTACTTCTTCACGGCGTCCAGGTCGTCGATGTCGTACTTGGCCATGATCCTGTGGGCCATGCTGGAGGTGTTGATGACAGTGGCCCGGCTGGCCACCAGCTTCTCAATCAGCAGCGTGGTGAGCAGGAACGGCGCCAGGTGGTTCACCTGGAACGTCTTTTCATGCCCGTCCACCGTGAGCTCGCGGGCGCCCATGATGCCGCCGGCATTGTTGGCCAGCACGTCAATCCGCGGGTATTTGTTCCCCAGCTTTTCCGCCAGCCCGCGCACCTGCGCCAGGTCGGTGAAGTCGGCCAGGAAAAAGTCCGCCTCCAGCTCCTTCGCCACGGCCTGGGTCTTCTGCGCCGAGCGCCCCACGACCACCAGGGTGTCCCCAGGGTTGGCGAGCATGGTGGCGGCGGCAGCACCAATTCCGTCGCTGGCGCCTGTGATAACAATTGTGCGTGACATGGACCGTCCTTAGAATTGGCTTCAGCTTACAGCCGCGGCCCTTGGAATCCCCGCCGTGGCGTGGCCCTACTTGGAGCGGTCGATCATGCGGGCAACCTTTTGCTCCAACGATGCCAAGGTGACGTCCGGAAGGACGATAATTCCGTCCAGTTCCTTGCGGGCCCGCTTGTACGCTGACTGCCTTTCGGCCGGGCTGGCGGCCTCATTTTCGGCAATGTTGACGAGCTTGCGGGCGGTGTCCAGCCGGCCCCTCTCCGCCTCGGAAAAGGCCGTGTCCTTGAGCCGGCGGGCCTCCTTTTCCGCCACGTCAAAGGCCACGTCGTAGGCGTTGACGGCATTCCGGTAGTCATCCCAGCGCACCTTGGACGTGACGTCGGAGGCGGCAACCGGGCGGAGGGCGTCGGCGTCGCGCTTGGCCCGCAGGAACGCGACGGTGAGAGGTTCGCGGACGTCCGTCATCATGGGGAAGTCGATCAGCTTGCCGACGTCGAGCTCGTAATCCAGCCAGCGCCGGTTGACGGCGTCGTGCGTTTCCATGACCCGAGCCACGTCCGCCTCGCTGAACGCATCAGGGTCCTTGGCCAAAGTTTCCTGCTGCATCGGGGGCAGCTGGGCGGCCTCGGGAGGCCCGGCCACCTCGGGATGACGGAGCTTGTACATCTCCACCCGCCGGCGGTGCCGCCGTTCGGCGGCCCGGTTGATGCCGCGGCCACCACGAGCCACCGCCCATATTAAAGGGAATGCCAGCCACCAGTTGTGGGTGAAGAAAACGATTATGTCTTGCACCACTCAATCGTGCCATGGGCCACACTGCCGGACCAATGGCCGCACGCGTCAGCCCACCAGGAAGTGCCAGCCCAGCCACCAGACAAACAGCAGCAACGTGACGCGCGCGGCCCGGACGGCGAAAACATGGCCCAGCAGTTCGCCGAGACCGGCAAGCGCCGCCGGCTTCACCCGGGACACCACCACCAGTGCCAGCCCCGCCACCGGAACCAGCACATACCCGACCACCACCAGCACGTAGATCATGCCCGCCGCACCACCCGCACCAACGCCCCGCAGGCCACCAGCCACATCCCGGTCATGGCCCAGCGGCTCGAATCATCGTTGAACAGGGGCTGCAGCAGGTCGGTCAGAGGAGGGAAAACGGCCGCATCCGCCGGGGCAAACCTGTCAATGAAATACGTCCCCAGCTCCCACACGCACAGCAGAAGCACGACGCCGGCCCACCACCAGGCGGCCCGGCGCACCCTGGGTGCCGCACGGCCAAGCGGGTGCGGGGGCTGCGGCCACGTCAGCAGGAGCATGGCAGAACCCACCAGCCCCACCACGGCCGGTATGCCGACGCTGTCCTGCGGGGCCACGACCACCACGGCCGTCACCAGCACCGCGGCGGCGGCCGCCGCGGCCAGCCATGCCCACCGGGGCACCAGCCTTACACTCCGGGTCCCGCCGGAATGGCGGTGGTGCGGGGCGCCGGGAGGAGTCGGGCCGGGGTCTGTGGACGGGCCAGTTGACGGGCCCGTGTTATCTGCCGGGGAACGGTGCCGCACGGCAGTGTCGGCCGCGAGCGCCAGGGCCCCGGCCAGAAAGATGAACCCGTCCACGGGCACGCCGCGGTAGAAGTGGAACGTTGCGGTGATGAACAGGATGGCCACCCACGGGGTGGACAGCCACAGCGACGGACGGCTGGCCGCCTTCGCGGACGGCACACCGTGGCCCGGCAGCCCCCCGCCATGAGGATGGCCGGCTCCGGGGTCTTGGGCGGATTCCCCCGGCTTTCCTGAACGTGTGCTGGAAGCCATATGTCCAGTCCACCACCACTGGCGCCCCGGCGCCAGTGGGAGGCGGGCCGGCAGCCCGGGCCGGGCACCCGGCGTCGTGCTTGGAAACGGTGCGGCAGCGGCCAAAAAATCCATGGACGGCGGCGCGGCTGCGGTCTAGATTTGTGGGCAGGAAGTCAAAGATCCCCGAAGGGAGCCATCATGAGCTACACGGTCGGCGTTTTCATTGGCAGCCTGGCCTCGGATTCAATCAACCGGAAGCTGGCCAAGGCGCTGTTCAAACTGTCGCCTCCGGAGCTGAAGCTGGTGGAGATTCCCATCGGCGCGCTGCCGCTGTACAACCGCGATTTCGACGCCGACTTTCCGCCGGCCGGGCGCGCGTTCAAGGATGCCGTGGCCGCCGTGGACGCACTGATTTTCGTGACGCCGGAGTACAACCGCAGCATCCCGGGCGTGCTGAAGAACGCCATTGACTGGGGGTCGCGGCCGTATGGCACCAATTCCTTCGCCAAGAAGCCTTCGGCCGTCACGGGCACCTCGCGGGGGCAGATCAGCACGGCGGTGGCGCAGCAGCACCTGCGCAGCATCCTGTCGTTTGTGAATTCGCCGGAGCTGGCTCAGCCGGAGGCGTACATCCACTTCACGGAGGGCATGATTGACGACGACGGCAACGTCACCGTGGCCCGCACGGAGGAGTTCCTGCGCAACTGGCTGCAGGAGTTCCACATCTTCGTGGTGAAGGTGCTGGGGGCGCAGCGGATCACGCTGTAGGGCGGTTTTGCAGCCCGGCGCGGGCCTGTTCGAAGAGCCTGAATCCCACCTCGACCACCAACGCTTCATCCTGGGGCGCAACGCCCATGAGCACATTGACCAGAAGGTGGTTGACGGCCCCCACCAGGGCCACTGCCGTCAGCGCTGCAAAGTCGCTGACCGGCAGCGCATCCTCCAGGTTTCCGGCGTTCACGGGGCCCTGGTCGAGAAGCACCTGCTGGTGGACGATGTTGGCGAAGGAGCCCAGCACCTCGAAGCGCTTTGCGTCCAGGTGTGGCGAGACGGCGACCACCTCAATGAGCACGATCCGCGCATGCCGCCTGTCCCCCAGCAGGAAGCCGACAAACGCCGATAATCCGGCATGCGCGCCCTTGACGACGTCGCCGCCAGCGGATTCCATGCCCGCCTGGGTGGCCGCGAACAGCCGTTCAACGAGGTGGCTGTAGACCTCGGCCAGCAGGTGCTCGCGGCCTTCAAAGGACTCGTAGAAGTAGCGCTCGCTCAGGCCCGCCTCACGGCAGACGTCCTTGACCGTCGCCCGGAGGTAGCCCGTGGTCCCAAAGACCTGGATTCCCGCTGCGATGAGGCGGTCCCTGCGCTCCTGCGCCCGGGTTGAGGGATCGAGGCCGGAGTACACCCGGCCCTTCGCGCGCCTTGGGACCGCATGCTGCACCGGTTCCGGGACCGGCACCTCACGCGGAACTTTCATGGGAGTCATCATATGCCCGCGGTGCTGCGTAATGACCGTATGTGCTGGGTGGCGTGCTGGGTGGCGTGCCGCCTTCGACGTCCGGCGGGCAGGACTCGCCATGACAGAATAAATACAGATCACCCATGGCAGCAAAGAAGAAAACTCCACCGGAGCCGGAACCCGTCGGCGCGGAACGCCCTGCGCACAAATCCGGTGTACGCCGCCCGCATACTCGCCAGCCGCCGGACTACCGGCGCCGGGCCGTGCTGGCCTCCGTGGCCCTGGCCGCCGCCACCACCGCCTTCAAGGCAAACATTGCCGCGGACTACCTGCTGACGGAACGTTCCCAGTTCCGTGTCACCACCCCGGACAACGATGAAAACAAGACTGCCGCCAACAGGTTTCCGGGCAAAACCTGGTACCTCCTGGGCGGGTTCGGCGTCAGCTATCGCGACACCGGGCGGAAGTTGGCAGCCCTGCAGCCCGCCATGAACGAACGCGCTCCGGCGTCGTACATAGGCTATTCCAACGGCGGGATCGACATCGCACAGCTTTTCATCGCCATCCAGCGGGATGCCTACGAGCGCAAGCTGGACACCGTCTACTTCTACGGCGACAGCTTCGGCGGGATGGCCGCCGTCGTGCTGGCATCGCTGCTGGTGGAAAACGGCATCACCGTCAAGGTCATTGTCATGGGATCCAGCCCAAGCAGCGTGCGCGACGTCCTGGACCCGGGCAAGGAATACATTTCCCTGGCCGGGCGCGTGGTCCCCTACCTTGGCCTGCTGGGGCGGCTGGGCGCGGGCGTGTGGAGCGGGCTGAGCAACCCCAACGGGCAGGGCATGTACGAGGCGGCACGGTCCGGCATCAACAGCTCATTGGACCAGTCGAGCAACTCGCTCATCCTGAAAACCACCCAAGCCACGTTCCTGCAGGCCTTCCCGGCCCAGTATGACGGGCACATCCCGCGCACCACGGGGATCGGGCTGATGTACGATCCCGAGGACTTCATTGTGGACGCGCCCATGGCCATCGCGGGGTGGGAGCTGCTGTTCCCGCACAATCCGGTGTTCCAGTACGACGTGCCCCACACCGGCCACGCCAGCCCCGAGATCCACCCCGACGTGTACCGGACGGGCCTGGCCGTGGTGCTGGACAAGCTCGACCCGCCGCCGCTGACCAGCCAGCCGGTGCTTCCGATCTTCTGACGGGGACGACGGCGGCGGGCCTGGGCCTAGTGGCGCTGGGTCTGCGCCAGCAGCTGCTCAAACGGCAGGGACGTCATTTGCTCCACCTCGTGGGCGTGCCGCTTCGCCTTGTGGTCGGGGGAAAACCCGGCGGGCGAAAACCCGGCCCGGGACAGAGGTGCGGCGGAGGTGTCCCCGGGGGCCGGCGTCGTGCCTGAAACAGCCGGGCGGGACGGTGCCAGCACGGCGGCAAGCTCCCCCGCACCCTGGCCAATGCGGCGGTCCAGGGAGTCGGTGCCGGAGTTGGCCCAGTCCTCGGGTGAGGCGTAGACGGCGGTGGGCATGGTGCGCGCCCGCAGGTAGCTGAAAAGCGGGCGGATTGCCGTGTCCAGCACCAGCGAGTGCCGCGCCGTGCCTCCGGTGGCCCCGAAAAATACGGGCATGCCGTCGAGGAACTTGGGGTCCAGCACGTCAAAGAACGACTTGAACAGGCCGCTGTAGGAGGCGCTGAAGGTGGGGGTGACGGCGATCATGGCGTCCGCGCGGGACACCCGGGCCACCACATCCGCCAGCGCCGGGCCGGCATAACCGGTCACCATGTTGTTGGCGATGTCAGTGGCAAAGTCCCGGAGGTCGACGACGTCGAGCACGGCCTCCGCGCCCATCTCGCCCAGGTGCGCCTTGACTGCCCCGGCCATCTGGTCCGCAAGCATGCGCGTGGACGACGGAACGCCGAGGCCGGCCGAGATGACAACAATGGTGCGCTGTACTGCCATGTCCTGCACTGTGACTCCTTTTTCGCTGCCGCATGTTTCATGCGTTTGCATCTAATGGGGTCAACTGGCGCGCCATTGAAGTTATTCCCGGGCCGGCCCCGGCGTTCCCGCTTACGGCTCCCGCTTACTGCTCCCGGACGACGGCGGCTTCCGCGCCGGCTGCCCCGGCGTGGTGGGCCTCCACCGGGTGGGCGTGGAGGTCCTCGTGGCGGGCGGCGGCAATCGCATTGATGCGCCCGCGGCTAAGGTACCAGCCGCCCATGAGCGCCGGGATGATGACCACCAGGGAGGCCACAGTCCAGGTGCCCACCGGGTTGTCAAAGGCCATGAGCACGATGACGGCCAGGAGGAAGGCCAGCGTCAGGTAGCCGGTGTACGGTGCACCAAACATGCGGAACGCCGGCCGGATGGCCTCGCCCTTCTTCGAGAGCCGGTACAGGGCCAGCTGGCACAGCACGATCATGCCCCAGGAGGCGATGATGCCGATGGCCGCCATGTTGAGCACAATCTCAAAGGCCGACGCCGGCACAATCGCGTTGAGGATCACGCCCAGCCCCGCCACGGCGGCCGTCAGGGCAATGCCGCCGTAGGGCACGCCGCGCTTGTTCAGCTTGGCCGTGAACTTCGGTGCCGAACCGGCCAGTGACATGGAACGCAGGATCCGGCCCGTGGAATACAGCCCGGCGTTGAGCGAGGACATGGCCGCCGTCAGCACCACCAGGTTCATGATGGAGTCCATGCCCTGGACGCCGATGGAGCCAAAGAAGGTCACAAACGGGCTCTCCCCCGCCTTGTACGCCGTGTACGGGAGCAGCAGGGACAGCAGCACCAGCGAGCCGACGTAGAAAACACCGATGCGGATGATGACCGTGTTGATGGCCTTGGGCATGACCTTTTCCGGGTTTTGGGTTTCCCCGGCCGCCGTGCCGATCAGCTCAATAGAGGCGTAGGCAAAGACCACGCCCTGCATGACCACCACCACCGGCAGCAGCCCGTTCGGGAAGAAGCCGCCGTGGTCGGCGATCAGCGTGAAGCCCACCTGCTGGCCGGCCACGGGGGTGCCGAAGATGACAAAGTACGCGCCCACCAGCAGGAAGCCCACCAGGGCGACCACCTTGATCAGCGCAAACCAGAACTCCAGCTCTCCGAAGACCTTCACGGACACCAGGTTCAGCCCCAGCACAATCAGCAGCGCTGCCAGCGCCCACACCCACTGCGGCACGGAACCGATCCAGGGTACGTACTTGGCGAAGAAGTGCATGTACAGGGCAATGGCCGTGATGTCCACGATCGCTGTCATGGCCCAGTTGAGCCAGTACAGCCAGCCGGACACGAAGGCGGCCTTTTCGCCGAAGAACTCGCGGGCGTAGGAGACAAAGGAGCCCGACGACGGCCGGTGGATGACCAGCTCGCCCAGCGCCCGCAGGATCAGGAAGGCGAAGAAGCCGCAGATCGCGTAGCTGAACATCAGGGCGGGGCCGGCGCCGGCGAGCCTGCCGCCGGCGCCCATGAACAGGCCAGTGCCGATGGCGCCGCCAATGGCGATCATCTGGATCTGTCGGGTTTTCAGGCCCTTGTGCAGGCCTGCATCCTCGGCCGTCAGTGACGCGTTGGGTACATCTTGGACCAGGTCGGACGTGTCCAATGGTGTTTCATGGTGCATACGCTTGCCTATCGGTGAGTGCGGCCCGCACCGTTGCGGGCTGCTGTCTAGTCGGTGAGGTTGGCCAGGTGTTCCGGACGCAAAAGCTCGTCCAGCTGTTCGGCCGTGAGGAGCTTGTGCTCCAGGACCAGCTCGGCCACGCCGCGGCCCGTGTGCAGGGCCTCCAGCGCGATGGCCGTTGATGCTGCATAGCCCAGGCGCGGGTTGAGCGCCGTGACCAGGCCGATGGAGTGTTCCACCTGGGCCCGCAACTTGTCCTCGTGGGCGGTGATGCCGCTGATGCACTTGTCGGCCAGCGTGTAGCAGGCGGCCTGGAGGTGGCGCATGCTCTTGGTCAGGCTGTGCACAATGATGGGCTCGAAGGCGTTGAGCTGGAGCTGCCCGCCCTCGGCCGCCAGGGTGACGGTGATGTCGTTTCCGATGACCTCGTAGGCCACCTGGTTCACCACTTCCGGGATCACCGGATTGACCTTGCCTGGCATGATCGAGGACCCTGCCTGCACGGCCGGCAGCGTGATCTCGCCGAAGCCGGCGCGGGGGCCGGAGGAGAGCAGCCGCAGGTCGTTGCAAATCTTGGACAGCTTAACGGCCACGCGCTTGAGCACGCCGGAGAGGTGCACGAACGCGCCAACGTCCTGGGTGGCCTCGATCAGGTCCACCGAGGTGGTCAGCGGCAGCCCGGTGATTTCCACCAGGTGCCGGCAGGCCAGTTCCGAGTAGCCCTTCGGCGCGTTCAGCCCGGTGCCGATGGCCGTGGCGCCGAGGTTGATCTCATGGACCAGCAGCGTGGATTCGGCCAGGCGCGCCCGGTCCTCCCCCAGGGTGACCACGTAGGTGTTGAATTCCTGGCCCAGGGTCATGGGGACGGCGTCCTGGAGCTGGGTGCGGCCCATCTTGACCACGTGCTTGAATTCCGTGGCCTTCGCGCTGAACGCATTGCCCAGGTACTCCATGGCGGTCACCAGCGACTTGGCGGCAAAGATCGTCGCCACGTTCACCGCCGTCGGGTACACGTCATTGGTGGACTGGCTGAGGTTGACGTGGTCGTTCGGGTGCAGAAACTGGTACTCGCCCTTCTTGTGGCCCAGCAGTTCCAGCGCGCGGTTGGCGATGACCTCATTGGCGTTCATGTTCGACGACGTCCCCGCACCTCCCTGGATGACGTCCACCACGAACTGGTCATGCAGCTTGCCGGCGATGATCTCCTGGCAGGCGGCGATGATGGCGCCGGCGCGGACGTCGTCGAGCAGTCCCAGCTCATGGTTGGCCTGCGCGGCCGCCTGCTTCACCATGGCCAAGCCGACCACCAGGTTGGTATTGGTGGACAGTGCCTGGCCGGTGATGGGGAAGTTTTCCACCGCGCGCAGCGAGTGCACGCCCCAGTAGACGTCTGCGGGGATGTCGCGGTCCCCGATCAGGTCGTGCTCCACGCGCGTCAGCGGCGCCGCTGCTGCGAGGGGGTCCAGGGGTGTTGCGGTCTCAGTCATGGTTCTCCTTGGTGAAATGGTGGCGGTGCCGGCGCTTGGTGGCTGGCTGTCAGTAGGGCAGGCCGTGCAGCGTGCCCACAGGGTGGCCGCCGCCGAACACGGGCAGGTTGTTGAAGGGCGCCAGGGGCGCGGGGTCCAGGCCGAGGGCAATGAGGGCGGGCACGGCGGAGGGCATGCGGGCCCTGTCGCCGCCGTCGGATATCTTAAGCGCGACGGCGGCGCCGTCGGCAAGTGCGATCAGCTGGATGCCCTCGAAGCCGTCCTTGGCGAGCAGGCCCGGCACGGCTGCCATGAGCGCGGTGACGTCGCGGCCGGGACCGGCCACCATGTCCGGGTGGGCGCGCATGGCATCGGCCACGCGGCGTTCGGGCGTGCCGGAAGCCGCGGTGACCAGCTTGCTGAAGGCGCGGGCCATGCCGGTCAGCGAAAGCGCGAAGACCTCAGTGCCGCAGCCGTCGGTGCTGATGTCCGTGAGCTCCTCGCCAGTCAGCTCCGCCACCACCTCGCGGATGAGGGTGGGCAGGGGGTGTTCCGGGTGCAGGTATGTTTCCAGCGGCCAGCCGTTTCTGGCGCAGGTGGCCAGCAGGGCGGCGTGCTTGCCTGAGCAGTTTTGGGCCAGGTGCGAGGGGCCGTGGCCGGCCCGCAGCCATTCCTCGCGCTCCGCCACGCCATAGGGCAGGTCCGTGGAGTTGCCCAGGTTTTCCGGCGACAGCCCCGCATTGGCGAGGATCTTGGCGGCCGTTTCCTGGTGCTGCGCGCCGCCCGAGTGGCTGGCCGCGGCCAGGGCCAGCTGGTCGTCCGGCAGCTCAAGGCCGGCCCGCAGCATCGCGACGGCCATCAGCGGCTTCAGCGCGGACCTGGGGTACACGCGGGCGGCGGGCTCTCCGCGCGAAAGGAGGCTCACGCCGTCGTGCCCGACGGCGGCCAGCGAGCCGAAGTGGACACTTTCCACCAGGTTTCCGCGGGTCTGCACTGCCAGCGGGGCGTGGTTGGGGAAGGTGGGTGTTGTCATGCGTTCGTGTCTCCCATGATGGTGGTCAGGGCGTCGTCCACCTTGGCGAGGTGGGCGGCCATGGCACGGCCGGCCTCCTTGGTCTTGCCGGCGGCGATGGCGTCGAGGATGAGCCGGTGTTCAGCGTCCGATGGGCGTTGCCGGCCGGTGATGAGGTTGATGGTTTCGGACTGCTTGGCCATGGCCTCGCGGATGTCGTTGACCACGCGGGCGAAGACGCCGTTTCCGCTGGCGGCGGCGATGGCGGCGTGGAAGCTGGCGTCCAGGCTGACCCAGATTTCGGGGTCGTCCTCCACGGCCATGGTTTCCACGATGCCGCGGAGCTGTTCCAGCTCGGCTTCGGTGCGGCGGAGGGCGGCCAGTTCTGCGGCGGGCACCTCAATGTGCGGGCGGGCCTCCATGAGGCTGCGTGCGGAAAACTGGCCCAGGACCAGGTCGTTGGAGGGGCCGCTGGCGATGACGAAGGTGCCCTTGCCGGTTTGCGTGGCAGTCAGGCCCAGGGCCGTGCAGGAGCGCAGGGCCTCGCGGACCACGGAACGGCTCACGCCGTATTGGGCTGCGAGCGCTGTTTCGGAGCTGAGCTTGGAGCCGATGGCCAGTTCGCCGGACTCGATTGCCGCACGGATCGCCTTGAAAACTGCCTCCGCGGCGCTCACGCGGACAATCTGCCGCTGTCCGGCTGTCCAGCTGTCTGACAAGTTCATGCTCTGACTATGACACGGCTCACAAGGTTGTGTCAAAGGCGTGGTGCTGCGGGCCCCCTGCCCTGCTCTGCGTCAGCGGGCGGGTGCCGACCGATCACGTCCGCTGCGCGAACCGGCACTTAACGGGCATGTTTCCACTCCGCATCCACGTTAAGTGTCCGTTCGGCGAAGGGGGGTGGGTGCCGACCGGCAAAGTGCCCGCTCCGGAAATCGGTGGTGCAGTAGCTGCGGGTTTGCCGGGGTCCAGGAAATCGAAGGTGCAGTAGCTGCGGGTTTGCCGGGGTCCAGGCCGCAGGAGCTGCACCGCCGATCCGAACCCTGCTCACGGCCCGAACCGACTACCCCGAACGTGCACTTAACGGGCATGTTTCCGCCCCGCATCCACGTTAAATGCCGGTTCGGCG
>NZ_JAJLOZ010000072.1:0-22887 GCF_025548615.1 Arthrobacter sp. A2-55
TTTGCCGGCTTGTACAACGTTTGCACCGGAGCGTGATCCCACGCTGGGCGAACCGTTGTGCCGGCCCCTAGATTTACTTTCCATAGGTTTTTCAGTCTACATGAGCGCCTGCCCCGGCCCCGGGGCGGCGGCGCGCCATTCAACTTTCCGTCGGGAGCCCCTGCCCGCCCAGGCCGTGGTAGCCGCGCTGGTGATACACCAGCGGCTCGCCCGGAGATTCCGGGGCAATGACCTCCACCACGGCGGCCGCCACCAGGAGTGAGGAACCCGCCGCGGTCCGGCTCAGGACCTTGCACCGCAGGGCGAAGCCGGCGTGCATGAGCAAGGGCTCTCCCGTGTCCAGCCGGGTCCACACCATGGCGCCGGTGAAGCGTTCGGTGGTGGGGCTGGCAAAGGCCCGGGCCAGCCCGACGTCGGACGCCGTGAGCAGGTGGACCACCAGGGAATCCGCCACGGCGATGGCTGCGGCGGAACCCTTCTGGGATGCCAGGGAAAAGGCCAGGATGGGCGGCTCCGCGGAGACGGAGGCCACCGAGGAGGCCGTGATGCCGACGGGCCCCGTGCCAATGTCGGCCGTGATGATGGACACCCCGGCCGGGTGCCCGCCGAAGGCTGCCTTGAAATTGGCGGCTGCCTGGCCGGAATCGGGGCAGGCTGTGGGCATTTCGGCTTGCGTGCTCATGGGGGCATGGTTCCTCTCGCGGCGGCCCGCCACGAAAAGGAGGGCCACAAGCAACACTAAAACCTCAACCATGGTTGAGGTCAAATCGCGTACGGGTGCCAGTACCTAGTTTCGGCGGGAGGAATCGAAGGCCCGGGCGCCGGGCCCCTGCCCGGCCACCTTGTCATCCGGGTTCACAAAGCCGCATTCGGCCAGGGACAGGCAGCCGCAGCCAATGCAGCCGCCCAGGCTCCCGCGCAGCTTTTCAAGGGCCCCGATGCGCGCGTCCAGCTCGCCGCGCCAGTGTTCGGACAGCCGCTGCCAGTCGGCGCTGTCCGGCACGCCGTCGCTGGGCAGTTCCGCGAAGGATTCGGCCACCAGCGCCAGGGGGATGCCGGCACGCTGGGCCGCCCGGATGACGGCCACCCGCCGCAGCACCGAACGCCGGAAGCGGCGCTGGTTGCCCGCCGTGCGCGTGGAAAAGATCAGGCCCTGCCGCTCATAAAAATGCAGGGCGGACACGGTGGCGCCACTTCGTTCGGCCAGCTGCCCCACAGTCAATTGTTCCTCGGCGCTGTGCTGGGAACCGGCGCTGTGCTGCGTTCCGGCGCTGGCCATGGCTAGCGGGCTGCCGCCAGCTCGATGCCGGCCACGGCCTGGGCCAGCAGTTCGGTAATGCTGGCGGAAATGTCGATCACCACGGCGTTTTCATCCTTGCCCAGCGGTTCCAGGGTGGCCAGCTGGGAGGCCAGCAGGGCCGGCGGCATGAAGTGGCCGGAACGGCCCTCCAGCCGGGAGCCGAGCACTTCCAGAGAGCCGTCAAGGTGCAGGAAAATGGTGTCGGGTGCCTTCGCCCGGATGACATCGCGGTAGCTGCGCTTCAACGCCGAGCACGCAATGACAATGCCGGCCGCTTTGGTGTTGGCCAGTTCGTCGCCCACGATTTCCAGCCACGGCCAGCGGTCCGAGTCATCGAGCGGGATTCCGGCAGCCATCTTGTGGATGTTGGCGAGCGGGTGCAGGGAGTCCCCGTCCAGGAACGGGAAGCCCATGGCGTCGGCCACGAGGGCCCCGATGGTGCTCTTGCCGGAGCCGGAGACGCCCATGACAATGACGCGGGTGGCAGGCGTTCCTGCTGTGGTGTCCACTGGTGTATCCATACTCTCTTGTATACCAAAGCTTGCCCCGGGCGGCCCCATCGGCTTCGCTTCATTGCTTAGGCGCTTTGCCGCAGGGCGATGCCCTTCAGGCGCACGACGGCGTCGCCCACCAGGGCGTCCACGGGCGCCGATATGTCGATCACCACTGCGGGCTCGTCATCCCCCGGCGCTTCCAGGGCGGCAAGCTGCGAATCCAGCAGGGCGGCCGGCATGAAGTGGCCCGAACGCCCTTCGAGCCGGGTCTCCAAAACTTCCCGGGCGCCGTCCAGGTGCAGGAACACCGCATCTGGCGCCTCGGCAAGGATGGCTTCCCGGTAGCTGCGCTTGAGCGCAGAGCAGGCCACCACCAGGCCGTTGGCGGAGGAGGCCAGCTCCCGGCCGACGACGGCCAGCCAAGGTGCGCGGTCGGCGTCGTCCAGCGGAATGCCGGCCGCCATCTTGGCGATGTTTTCCAGCGGGTGCAGGGAATCCCCGTCCGTGAACGGCAGGCCGAGCCCGGCTGCGACGAGGGCGCCAATGGTGCTCTTGCCGCAGCCGGAAACCCCCATGACCACGATGCGGCGGGCCGGAAACGCTGCCCCGCCGTTCACCAGTCGTGGACCGTTCCGTCAATGAGCCGGTTGTAGGGCAGGTAGGCCTGCTGGTACGGGAATGCCGCTGCGGCCTCCTCGTTGAACTCCACGCCGATGCCGGGCTTCTCTCCGGGGTGCAGGTAGCCGTCCTTGAACGTCATCGACTGCTGGAACACTTCGTTCGTGGCGTCGGAGTGCTGCATGTACTCCTGGATGCCGTAGTTGTGGATGGCCAGGCCCACGTGGAGCTGGGCGGCGAAGCCGATGGGCGAAATGTCCGTGGGGCCGTGGAAGCCGGACTTGATCTGGTACTGCGCAGCGAAGTCCATGACCTTCTTCAGCGGCGAGATCCCGCCAAAGTGCGTCGAGGCGGCCCGCACGTAGTCGATCAGCTGTTCCTTGATGATGGTCTGGAAGTCGAACACCGTGTTGAACACCTCGCCGATGGCCAGAGGGGTGGTGGTGTGGGAACGGACCAGGCGCAGGGCCTCCTGGTTCTCGGCCGGGGTGCAGTCCTCCAGCCAGAACAGGTCGTACGGCTCCAGCGCCTTGCCCAGCTTCGCCGCCTGGATGGGGGTCATGCGGTGGTGGCCGTCGTGGAGCAGGGGCAGTTCGGGGCCGAATTCGTTGCGGACGGCCTCAAACACGGTGGGCAGGTGGCGCAGGTACGCGCGGGTGTCCCAGTCCTCCTCCTGCGGGTACGTGCCCCGGCCTGCCGGCTCGTAGTCGTAGCGCTCCCCTGAGGCCTGCGCCTGGGCCGCCACCCCGTAAACGGCCTTGATGCCAGGAATGGCGGTCTGGACCCGCACCGACTTGTAGCCCAGTTCCAGGTGTTCGCGGATGGAGTCAAACAGCTGCGGGATGTCGGTGCCGGAGGCGTGCCCGTAGGCGCGCAGGCCGTTGCGGGAGGCCCCGCCCAGCAGCTGGTACACCGGCAGCCCGGCAATCTTTCCCTTGATGTCCCACAACGCCATGTCGACGGCGGCGATGGCGGCCATGGTGACTGGGCCGCGGCGCCAGTAGGAACTGCGGTAGATGAACTGCCAGGTGTCCTCGATGCGGTGCGGGTCCCGGCCGATGAGCAGCTGCGCCACGTGCTCCTTCAAATACGCGGCCACGGCCAGCTCGCGCCCGTTCAGCGTGGCGTCGCCAATGCCCGTCACCCCCTCATCCGTGGTGATTTTCAGTGTCACGAAATTGCGGCTGGGGCTGGTGACAAAAACTTCTGCGGAAACAATTTTCACGGGGGGGTTCCTTCCGGGAGGCGGTCAGGGGATGAAAAGACAAGGTACTTGGGCCTGTGCGGCCAGTTTAGGCCGGTCGCTGCACGGCCAATCCGTCCAATGCGGCAGCGACGGCGGCAGCGGCCGGGGCGTCCCCCGGCAGCCGGGCATCCAGGATGCCCAGGAGGGCGGGAAGGTCTTCCCCTGCCGGCAGGGACAGGGCTGCGCCAAGTTCGACGGCGGCCGAGTCGGCCAGGGTGCTGCCCGAGGCACGGGCCATGCGCAGGAAGGCCACCCAGGCGGCGATCATGCGGGCCGCACCGGTGCCGGGCCGGCCGGCCGCGAGCTCTGCCTTCAGGACGGGCACTGCACGCATGCGCAGCTTGCTGGAGCCGTCCATGGCGATCTGGGCCAGGTGGTGGGCAATGCGGGCATTGCTGAAACGCTCCAGCAGCGCGGCCCGGTAGGCGGGGATGCCCAGGCCCTCGGCAGGCAGGTTGCGTTCAGCCTCGTCCCAAAACTCGGTGATCCAGCCGGCGCAGGCAGGATCGGCCAGGGCCTGTGCAACGGTGGCGTGGCCGCGCAACTGGCCGGCGTACGCCATGAGCGAGTGGGCGCCGTTGAGCAGCCACAGCTTCCGGTTTTCAAAGTCCTCGATGGTGTCAACAAACACGGCGCCGGCGCTTGCCCAGTCCGGGCGCCCGGCGGGAAAGGCTCCGCAGAGCACCCAGTCGCTGAACGGCTCCGTCACCACGGGCGACGAGTCCACGTAGCCGCACTCAGCCTCCACCAGCGCCACGTCCGCCTCTGTGGTGCGCGGGGTTATCCGGTCCACCGAGGTGCCGACAAAGCTGACGTTCTCCGCGACCCAGGCTCCCAGCCCGGGATCGACGACGTCGGCCAGGCCACCAATGGCGGCACGGGCGGCGGCAGCGTTGTTGGCCAGGTTGTCACAGGCGACGACGGCGATGGGCCCGGCACCGGTGCTGCGGCGGGCCGCGAGTGCCTGGACCAGGCGGCCGGCCGGCGTGGCAGCGGCGGGCGGGCGGTCGCCGTCGTCGTTGGCAGTTCCGGCGGCACCCGGGGCGGTGGCCTGTCGGAGCAGGTCAATGTCAGCCTGGACCGCAGGGCTGGCGAAGTCCAGGGTGCCGTCGGCCCCCAGGTGGTATGCGGCCTCGGTGATGGTCAGCGTCACAATGGCCGTGGCCGGCGCGGCAACGAGCCGGGCCAGCGCGGCAACGTCGGCGCCGTCGTGCGCTTCCACGATGGCGGACATCAGCTCAAACCGGTCCCCGCCCTCGCCGCGCTCGATAAGCGTGTACAGGCCGTCCTGGCCGGCCAGTGCAGTGGCGGCATCGGGACGCCGGCCTGTGAAGGCGGCGATCCCCCATTCCGCGCCGTCGCTGGCGTGCTGGGTGTACCAGGCCTGGTGGGCCCGGTGGAAGGCGCCCAAGCCCAGGTGGACAATGCGCACGGGGGCCGCGGGGGCAGCTTGTGCGGTGCTTCGATTCAACGGTTCGGTCACAGCTTGAACGCCCTCCGAGGTGCGGCGTCGACAATGTCCACGATGATCTCCTGGGCGCGGGCCTCGCTGACGCGGCGCTCGGCGACCAGGCGCGCCAGGAAGCTCGCCTCAATGCGGCGCGAGGTGTTGTGGCGGGCAGGGATGGAGCAAAACGCGCGGGTGTCGTCAATGAAACCGGAGGAACGGGAGAAGCCGGCTGTTTCGGTGACGGCGGCACGGAAGCGCAGCATGGCGTCCGGCGCGTCCAGGAACCACCACGGGGCGCCAATGAATACGGACGGGTAGAACCCGGCCAGCGGCGCAATTTCACGGGAAAAGACAGTTTCGTCAATGGTGAACGGGATGAAGTGGAAGCCGGGTGCCGTGCCGAAGTCCTCCAGCATGGGGCGCAGGGCCTCGGTGTAGCTGACGGCGAACGGGATGTCGTGGCCGGTGTCCGCCCCGAAGGTGTTGAAGGATGCGGTGTGGTGGTTGCGGAACACTCCGGGGTGGATGGTCATGACCAGTCCGTCCGCCACGGACATGCGGGCCATCTGGTACGTCATGTGGGCCTCGAACACATCGGCGTCCTGGGCGGTGGCCTCGCCGCGGCGGGCCTTGTCGAAGAGGGCAGCGGCAGTGCCGGCTTCGAGTCGGAGCGTCTGTGCCGTGCGGACGCCGTGGTCTGCGGAGACGGCGCCATGCTCCACGAAGTACTGGCGGCGGTTTTCCAGGGCGCGGAGGTAGCCCTCGTAGCCGCCGATGCCGTCGCCGGCCGTGTCAATGAGCCTTTCAACCCGCTCCGCCCACCCGGCTGCGGCGAACTTGATGTAGGCATCGGGGCGGAAGGTGGGCAGCACCCGGCCGGCGAAGGTGGGGTCCTTGGCGATGGCGGCATGGGCGGCCAGCTCGTCGAGGGGATCGTCAGTGGTCGCCAGCACCTCGATGTTGAATTCCTTGAACAGCTGGCGCGGGCGGAATGCCGGGCTCTTGAGCTTGGCGTCGAGTTCGTCAAACAGCGCGTCGGCATTTTCCTCGCTGACCTCCCTGGACAGGCCAAAGACGTGCTCAAAGGAGTCGCGCATCCAGTAGCCGGAAGCTGTGCCGTCAAAGAGCGGCCACGCCTTGGCGAACTCGCGCCACGTTTCGCGGGGTTCCACGGCCGTGGTGCCGCCCACCCGCAGGCGCTCCAGCGGAACGCCGCTGGCGTGGATCAGGCGGGTCACGTAGTGGTCCGGGCTGACCAGCAGAGTTGCGGGGTCCGGGAACGGGGTGTCCTGTTCCAGCATGGCCGCATCCACGTGCCCGTGCGGGGAGATGATGGGCAGGCCCTCAACCCGTGCCAGCAGTTCGCGGGCGATGCTGCGGGTGCCGGGATCGGCGGGCAGCAGCCGGTCCGGATCCGCAGCCGGAGACGGCCGCGCACCCGCCTGGACGTCGGCTGCGGCGTCCGCCGGGAACAGTGTGCGCGTGGCGATGGGCGAGAGGAAGTGTGACATAGCTCAATAGTCCTTCGTTCCAATCAACGTTGTCAACCGGTTGCCAAAAAATTGCCATTCAATCCCGAGGCCGCCCAGTCGAAAGAGATTTTGTGGCTGTCGTACAGTGATTCCATACTGGGACGGTCCACCTCCACCATGTAGTCGCCGTCGTAGTTCGCCGGCATGGCGGCCAGGATGCCCGGCAGGTCCAGGGCGCCCAGGCCCGGCTCGGCCCACATCCGCCCGGTTCCCGTGACCTCGAAGTAGGCCATGCCCGCCCGGGAGGCCGGCTCCAGGTAGTCGGGGAAAACGTCCTTGATGTGGATCCCGCCAACCCTGTCGGCATAGCGGGCGACCATGGCGGCAGGGTCCATTCCCGCCCAGCGCAGGTGGCCCGTGTCCGGGCCGAATCCGATGGTGTCCGGCCCCAGCGTGTCCAGCAGGGACGTGATTTCGTGTTCGGTCTCAAAGACGCCTCCCACGTGCGGGTGCAGGAGCGGGCGCAGCCCTTCCGACTGCAGGACTTCGCAGCTGCGCCCCACGTTCTCGATGGCGGCCGCAAGACGGCCTACGTTGAAATCCGTGCCGACGGCGGGTTCGGCGCGGCGGGCGGGCAGCTCAACCGATGAGACCATGGTGCGGTCCAGCCCCAGTTCCGCCTGGACGGCAGCGAAGCACCGGGCCCTTTCCAATTCGGCCTTCATGTCAACGGTTTCATCGAAGGCTGAGTTGAACAGGCTCAGGGACGGGGCCAGGCCAAAGCCGGCAATCCAGTCACGGTAGGCGCCGGCCGTCATCCCTTCGGGCACATCTGCCTTGACGGCGGTGAAGCCGATGCCGGCCAGTTCCTCAAAAGCCCGTCCCCGCACCTCTGGGGTCTTTCCGTCCCTCGCCCAGTAGGCAATGGGGTTCACAGCAAGCCGGGGCCGGCGCGGGGTGTCCGGGTTCACGGTGTCCTTCCCTTGGGGCATCTGGGCCATCGGGTTTCTCAGGCGAGGCGCACGGGCAGTCCCGTGCGTGCGGATTCATACGCGCCCGTGATGACGCTGAGCGAAAGCCGGTTCTCCTCGAGCCCCACGCGCGGGGGCCTGCCGTCCCGGACGGCGGCCAGGAAATCGAGGTATTGGCGGACATGGGCGTCGGAGAGCTCGGCCGGATCGGAACCGGCGGACGGGGCTCCCCCAAGGTTCGGGCCGTAGTGCTCCAGCTGGTTGCCGGCACCTGCCCCGCCATAGAATATTTCCTCCGGCGCCTGGCCGGCCGGGGTGGTGTGGATGTAGCTGAGCTGGTCGTTGTCAATGACGGCCGAGCCACGGTCGCCGTGGACCTGCAACCGGGCGCTCAGGCCTGGAAAGGCGGCAGTGGAGGCATGCAGCATGCCCAGCGCGCCGCCGTCGAACTTCACCACGCCAACGGCGACATCCTCCACGTCGATCCGTTCGTGGGCCGTGCGGGAGGTGTACGCGAACACCTCCACGGGTGTGCCGAGGGCCGCGACCAGCAGGTCAACGGTGTGCACGCCCTGGTTCATGAGCGCCCCTCCCCCGTCCAGCTCCCAGGTGCCGCGCCAGTACCCGGAGTCGTAGTAGCCTTGGCCCCGCCACCAGTCGATCGAGGCAATGCCGGATGTCAGCCTGCCCAGGCCGCCGTTGCGGAGCGCCTCCAGGACGATCTCCGTGGACGGGTCGAAGCGGTGCTGCGAAATGACGGTGACCGTCCTGCCGGCAGCGTCGCGGGCCGCAATGATCGCGTCCACTTTTTCCGGCGTGATTTCCGCCGGTTTTTCAATGACCACGTGCCGCCCGGCCTGCAGGGCCTCGATGGCCACCTCGCCGTGGACGCCCGTGGGGGTGCACACGGCCACCGCGTCGATGGGGTGCGCGGCCAGGGCCGCACCCAGGGAACTGTACTCGGGAACCCCGTACTGCCGGGCCAGGGCCCCGGCCTTGGCCAGGTTGAGGTCGACGACGGCGGCCAGCACGGCCTCCCTGCCCAGCCCGGAAATGACGGCTGCGTGGCGGGTGCCGATCATGCCCGCACCGACGACGGCAAAGCGCAGTTTGGCGGCGTTGCCCCTGCTGCCCGCATTATCCATGAATGGCGTCCTTTGACTTGTGAAGGCCCGGGTCCCCGGCAAGCCAGGAATGCAGTTCGCGGGCGTCCAGGAGCATCTGCTGCGGGCTGTCCTCGGCAACAAATTCCAGCATGAGGTCAATTTCCTGGGCACCGCCGTGCGACAGTGCGTCCAGGCGCCCGCGCCAGGCAGCGGAAAGCTCTCCCAACGGCAACCGGCTGCCGTCTGCCTGCCACGAAAAGACGTGGAGTGCGTCCACCTGGCCCTTGAGCAGTTCCAGTTCCGCGAGGGCCGGGGCATCTGGGATGCCCGGGCGTGGCTGCCAGTAGCTCCGCACGGGCTGCCCCTCAACCTCCCTGGCTGCGGCGATGTCCGACAGCAGGGCGAGCGTTGATTCCGCCGTGTCGGTCAGCGTGTTGCGGTGGAATTCCAGGTGGAGGGCGATCCCCCGGGCTGCCGCGTGGTCTGCCGCCGAAGCAATGCACAGGGCAATGCGGATGCGTTCGGCGTCGCTGGTTTCGGCGGAACCCGTGCTGCCTGCCCAGACGCGGATTCGCGGGGCGCCCAGGCGCGAGGCCGTGGCGGCAATTGAGTCAATGGAGGTGCCGTCCGCCCGCCAGTACGAGCCATAGCCCTCGATCCCGATCCCGGCTTCGGCACACAGTTCCCGGGCCCGGTCCGCCTGGCTGTCATCGCCCGGCACAACGTGGACATCGCCGCTCCAGGAAATCTTTCCCAGCCCGGCATCGGCGGCCAACTGCACGATCTCCGCCAAGGACAGCTTCCTGAAGGTCACGGACATGAGCCCGGTGTTAAAAACGGTCATCACTTCTCTTCTGTGGGGTGGTTCCTTCAGTACGGGATGAATCAATCACGCCGTGGCGGCACCCGGCCCCGGAGCCTGCCGGGGTGAGGGACCCGTTGAGCCCCGCAGCACCAGTTCGGTCCGCAGCACCGGGAGCCTGTGGGGTCCCGGACCCTTGTCCAGTTCCTCCAGAACGTAGCCCAGTGCGGTGGTCCCCAACTCATGCAGCGGGGACTTGATGGTGGAAAGTGGAGGCGTGGTGAAGTCGGAGCCAAAAATGTTGTCAAAGCCAAGGATGCTGAATTCGTCGGGAATGTTGACGCCGGCCGCCTGCAGCTCCCGCATGAGCCCAATCGCCATCAGGTCGTTGTAGCAAAAGACAGCTGTGGCAAAGCCTTCCCTGACAGCAGCCGCCGCCCGCCTGCCGCCGTCCACGGTGGGCACGCCGGAGGCCACCACGGTGGCGGACAGGCCCGACCAGTCACTGCGGGCCTTGATGGTCTCCCACCTGCGCTGGGACATCCAGGACCGCTCGGGCCCCGCCACATAGGCGATGTGGCGGTGGCCCATCGCCGCCAGGTGGCGAAGGGCGTCGGCCACGCCCGCTTCGGTGTCGGCCACCACCGAGCCGACGCCGTCCACGGCCCGGTTGATGACCACCACGGGCTTCTGCGACGCCAGTTGCGAGATGTCGGCGTCGGACAGCCGCGGGCTGGCCAGAATCAGGCCGTCCACCGTGGCCAGCATGCGGCGGGCGGCCGTCAGCTCCAACTCCGCAGATTCGGTGGATTCTGCGAGCATCAAGGTGTAGTCCCGGGCGGAGGCGGCGGTCCCGGCGCCGCGGATGACGTCAAAATAGGCCGGGTTGGTGATGTCGGAAACTATCAGGCCAATGGTGCGGGTGCGCCCCGTGGGGAGCGCCCGGGCAAAGGCGTTGACCTGGTAGTTCAGTTTCCGCGCGGCATCCTCGATCCTGGTTTGGGTCTTGGCACTGACCCGGCCGGGGGTGCTGAGGGCACGCGATACGGTGGAAGGATTGACGCCTGCCAGCTCCGCGATGTCGTAGATGGTGGGCGCCTGTTTTCCACCCGCCATCCGCTTGGTGCTGCGGGGGCGCGGTGCCTGCATGCCGGTGGTCTCGCTCATGGGATCCTTCGCATTAGTCGCTCACTACATACCGTAACCCGGATCACGCCATGGCGAGCAGCACCTCCTCCGTAATGGCGTACGCGGGCCGTTCGCCCCGGGCCAGGCGTTCCACCTCGTTGACGGCCAGCGCGCCCATGCGGGTCAGCTCGTTGCCCACGGGCCCGGCTCCCCACGCTGCTGCTGGTGGGCACCGGGCTGGTGCCGGCGGCCCTCGCCTGGTGGGCGGCGGCCGGCTGGATCAAGCAATACCGCAAGGTGAGCGCACCGTAAGGGGCACGCCAAAGTCCGGTCCCGGCGTCGTGCCTGGACCGGACTTTGGGATGGAGGAGGCTAGGCCCTTTCGGGGTACTTGCCCTCCTCGCGGATGTGCCCGTTGAGGAGTGCCAGGAACTCGTCCTCGTCAAAGTCCAGGCCCACTTCAGCGCCCTTCCAGCTGGAGAGGTGGATGGCGTTGGCCAGGCGGACGCCGTTGATGCCGTCGGAACCCGGCGCCAGCAGCGGCGTGCCGTCCAGGATGTTTGCGGCGAAATTCTCCAGTACGCCGGCGTGCTGGGCGCCCCAGGCGGACTCAAACTCGATGACCTCGGTGGTGAGGTACTGGTCCATGTCCAGCTGGCCCATGAACAGCTTGCGCACGTCCTCCATGCCCATGCCCTCGCTGATTTCACGTTCCTTCCGGTTCATGCGGGTCACGGTGGCCGTCTTGCTGCCCTCCACCACGATCTTTCCGGCATCACCGAGGATCTCGAAACGGTCGGTGCCCACCATGTCGTGCGTGGCCGTGACAAAGGTCCCCGTGGCCCCGTTGCCGTAGTCGACGAGGGCGGTGACCTCGTCCTCCACCGCGATGTCGCGGCGGTAGCCATAGGAAACCTTGGCGAAGACCGACTTCGGCACCCCGCAGATCCACTGCCACAAATCCAGCTGGTGGGGTGCCTGGTTGACCAGGACGCCGCCGCCCTCCCCGCCCCAGGTGGCCCGCCAGGCGCTGGAATTGTAGTACCCCTGCGGACGCCACCAGGTGGTGATGATCCAGTTAGTGCGCAGGATGGTGCCAATCTCGCCGGCGTCGACAATTTCCTTCAGGCGCCGGTACAGCGGATTGTTGCGTTGGTTGAACATGATGGCGAACGACAGCTCCGGCTTGCCGGCGGCGTACTCGTTGAGCTCCTTCACCTGCTTGGTGTACACCCCGGCCGGCTTCTCCACGAGGGCGTGGATGTTCCGGCCCAGGGCGGCAATGCCGATTTCCGGGTGAAGGTAGTGCGGCACGCAGGTGACGACGGCGTCAATGTCGCCGCTGTCCAGCATGGCCACGTAGTCGTCATAGACGTGGACGCCCGGGTAGCTTGCGGAGGCGAGTTCCCGCTTGGCCGCATCGGTGTCGGTGAGCGCGCCGATTTCCATGTTCGGCACCAGCCCGTCCGTGATGAACTTGGCGTACATGCCGCCCTGCTGGCCCAGGCCGATGATGCCGAGGCGTACTGTCTTGCTCATTGTGGTGTCCTTCTGTGGTGATTGGGCCGGGGTCAGAACAGTTCCGCGAACCCCATGGCTGTGAGGTTGCGGTGCGATGTTTCCAGCGCCTCCCAGACGGTGCGACCGTACAGCTCGTCCTGCTCCACGAGCAGGTACCGGGCGCCGGCAGCCTGTGCTGCGGGGACGATGGAGCTGAAATCCAGGTTGCCCTCCCCCACCTCGGCAAACTGGACCACGTCCTTGAATGCGGCCATGAAGCCGGCCTGGTCCCCGGCGTCGAGCAGGCCGAATGCCTGTTCCGGAAGCATGCCGATCCGGTAGTCCTTGAGGTGGACCATGGCCGTCTGTCCGGCATATTTTTCCAGTGTGCGGACGGGGTCCAGGCCGCCGCGCTGCACCCAGTGGACATCGATTTCCAGGCCCATGGCCGGGGAGTTTTCATTGATGATGTCCAGCAGGTATTGGCCGTTGAACTTCGCAAACTCAATGTGGTGGTTGTGGTAGTACAGGCTGATGCCCTGGTCCTGGAGGCGTTCGGCGTAGCCGTTGGTTTCCTTGGCGAACTCAACCAGGGCATCGACCGACTTCATGGCCGGGAACGGCAGCATGCCGATCCGCAGCAGTGTCGTGTCGAGGCGCCTGGCGTCCTCAACAATCTTTTCAAAGTCGTCCTTGAGGGAATCCCCGGGGCGCCCCACAGGCTTTTCCATCATGACTGACAGGGACGCCACGTCCATGCCAAGCTCGGCCTGGGCCCGCTCCAGCTCGGACACATTGCGTTCATCCATGGGGATCTGGGAAATTTCGACGGCGTTGTAGCCGAGAGCGCTGACCTTGCGGAGCGTGTCAAAGGCGCCCGCTTCCGCAAAGCTGTCCTTGAGCATCATTGCCTGTACACCGATTTTTGCCACGATGGTCCTTATCCGTTGCTGGGTTTTTTGGTGGGGGTGCGCGCCTAGGAAACAGCGGCCAGCTGGCCGGGGTAGCTCTGGGCGTAGACGGCCTTGATGATGCGCAGCGTCTTCAGGGCCTCGGCGGGGTCAATCCAAAACGGGCCGTCCTGGCCCAGCTGGGCATAAAAGTCGGCAATGTAGAGCTGGTGTGAGACGCCCCAGTAGTCCCGCCCGCCGGAGTCGGCACGCCGCTCCTGAACCACCTCCACGCATCCGTCCGCATGCGTGATGGCCAGGTCGCCGCGCAGCTGCAGCGTTGCCTTTTCGGCCACAATGTCAACAGTGATGGGCGCGTTGGCGGCGTTGGCGAGGGTCGCATAAAAGACGCTGCGGGCACCATTGCGGTGGCTGAGCACCAGCTCGGCCGTGTCCTCAACCTCGATGCTGTCCCCGAGGGCGCGGGTGGCGGCATGGCCGGAGACGCCGGTGACCTCCCCCACCATCCACTGCAGCAGGTCAAGGGTGTGGATGGCCTGGTTCATGAGGAGACCGCCGCCGCCGCCCGCCCACGTGCCGCGCCACGGCCGGCTGGCGTAGTAGGCGGCATCGCGGTGCCACATGACCGTCCCCGAGCCGCCCAGGATGGCGCCAAACTCACCCGCGGCGAGCCGCCGGTGCATGGCCTGCACGGCGTGGTTGTACCGGTTTTGGAAGCAAATGCCGATGCGGGCGGAACTGGCGGCCGCAGCGGCAGCCAGCCGTTCGCCGTCCGCCAGGGTGCTGGCAAGGGGCTTCTCGCTGATGACGTTGATGCCGCGTTCCAGTGCCGCGATGGCCGGGTCCGCGTGCTGGTGGTGGGGTGTGCAGACATGCACGACGTCGGGCCGCACCGTTTCAAGCATGGCCGCCGCGTTGCTGTACCCCGGCACCCCGTGGGCCTGCTCCGCTGCCGTGAGCCGGCCTGGATCAGTGTCGCATACGGCCACGAGCTCCGCGTCCGGGATGCCGGCCATGGCCTCAAAGTGGACTGTGGCAACGTCCCCGCAACCAATCACGGCAACTCTGGGCATGCTGACTCCTGATAGTGGTGGGTGTGATGGCAGGAAACTAGGCGAGCGTGATGCCGATGGAGTCCGCGGCCGCACGGAACGCGCGGGCGGCCACGCCAAATGCGGCCGGTCCGGAGTAGCCGCCGAGTTCGTGCTGCACCGCGAGGTGCGGTTCCAGTGAGGCGAACCCGGTGTAGCCGTCGCTGCGCAGCGCCGCCAGCGTCTCCATCAGCTCGCCGTCGCCTTCACCCGTGGGGACCACCACGCCCGTGGCGGCCACGGCGTCCTTGACCTGCAGGTATTCCAGGTGCGGGCGCAGCATGGCATAGGCGTCGGTGAAGGGCTTCACGCCCACCTGGACAAAGTTGGCATTGTCCCAGGCGGCCCGCAGCGCGGGCGAGTTGACGGTTTCCAGGATGTCCAGGACGCGCTCGGGGGTGTCGCCGTAGATTTCCTTTTCGTTCTCGTGGATCAGCACCACGCCGGCCCCTTCGGCCTCCGCGGCCATCAGCGACATGCGCTCCATGACGGCGTCCCGGATGTCCTCCGGTGTCTGGTCCGCCGCGCGGAAGAAGGAGAACAGGCGGATGTAGCGGGTGTCCAGCGCCTTGGCCACCTCAATGATGCGGCGCAGCCGGGTGACTTCATGGTCTGCGGGCAGGCTGATGTCCACCTTGCCGATGGGGCTGGCGACGGCGGAGACTTTCATGCCCGCCCCGTCCAGGACCGCCTTCAGTTCGGCCACCTGGGCGTCATCCAGTTCCGAGACATTGGTCCCCCAGGCGCTGCGCACCTCAATGTGGGAGGCCCCCAGTGCCTGGAGGACGGCAACCTGGACCTTGGGGTCAGGGTCAACTTCGTCGCCGAACCCGGAAAGGGTCCAGGTGGGGTGCTGGGCATTGGGCAAGGGGGCCTCCACTTTCGAAAAAACAGCTGCCTGGGGGCCGGGGACGGCCATTCCCAGTGACTCACTTCACAAGTCTCGCTGTCTAGAAGCCTAGCCCCCCAAGCAACAGGCTGACAACCGATTGCCAATATTCTTTGCCGACCGTATTGTTGGCACATGCGGACAGGGGCCCGTGCCACCTTGGCGACCGGCCGGAGCGAACCCCTCCCAACGGCGTCCACGCCCGCCCTCCATTCCTGGCGCCGCTTTCAGTCACCCCGTTCACACCGCCCAGCTAGCGAAGGTCAGGCCTGTCATGAGTGCTAAACCCTCCGGCGACACCCCGGGCCGCCCCACCACCATCCGAGATGTCGCTGCACTGTGCGGGGTAACGGCGTCTACGGTGTCCCGCGCCCTGACCACCCCGGGCCGGGTCAACTACCGCACCCGGGCGCGCATCGAAGCGGCAGCCGCGGAGCTCAACTACGTGCCCAACGCACAGGCCAAGGCACTCAGCTCCGGCCGGACACGGGCAGTTGCCGTGCTGGTTGCCGACATCACCAACCCCTTTTACTTTGACATCATCCGGGGCACCCAGCTCCAGCTCAAGGCCGCCGGCTACACCCAGCTGCTGGTGGACACGGAGGAATCCGACGAGGTTGAGGTCAACACCCTGGAACAGATGCGCCAAACGGCCGACGGCGTCATCCTGACGGCATCCCGGCTGTCCGACGAAGCCCTGGCCGCCGCCAGCACCAAGATGCCGCTTGTGACGATCAACCGGGACGTGGCTGGCGTCCCCTCCGTCATCCTGGACACGCCAACAGCCACGAACCAGGCACTGGACCACCTGATCTCACTGGGGCATTCGCGCATCGCCTACCTGGGCGGCCCGGAAACATCCAGCTCCAACATGCGGCGCTGGGATGCACTTTCGGCGGCCGCGATGGAACGCCACGTCGAGGTGGTGCGGCTGGGCCCCTTTGCGCCCCGGACCTATTCGGGAGCAGCGGCCGCCGATGCGCTGGTCCATTCCGGCGCCACGGCCGGCATTGCCTTCAACGACCTCATGGCCATCGGCATGCTGGCACGCCTTCGTGAACGGGGGCTGCGGGTGCCTGAAGACATGAGCATTGTGGGCTGCGACGACATATTCGGGGCCGATTTCTGCAGCCCGCCGCTGACCACTGTCACCGCCCCCGTGGAACAGGCGGGGCGGGTGGCCGTCACGATGCTCCTGAGCCAGCTCAACAGGGGCCGGGGGGCCCTTCCCCGCAGCCAATCCGTGCTCCCCACCTACCTGACCATCCGCGGTTCCACGGGTGTCGCGCCGGCCCGGCCGTCGTCGTTGGGTTCATAGGGGCGCCAGGGCCCGGGGGTCAGCGCCGCAGGGGCGCCGGCCCCGTTGATTCACGCACAGTCAGGTGGGTGGGCAGCTGCGAAACCTGGCGGGCTGCGAGCGGGCCGCCGCCCAGCCGGTTGAGCAGCATGCTGGTGGCAACCCGGGCGGCCTGTTCGACGGGTGCCGTGATGGTGGTCAGGGGCGGGTTGCAGAAATCGGCGCCGAAAATGTCGTCGCAGCCGATAATGCTCACATCCTGGGGCACCTTGATGCCGCGGGTCCGAAGGCGCCGCAGCATGCCAATGGCCAGCAGGTCGTTGAAGGCAATGCAGGCGGACGCCTTGCTGGTGAGCAATGCATCCGCGGCGGCAGCGCCGGACGTTTGCTTCGGCGAGTAGGGGCCCAGCCGCACTGCGTCAACCCCGTTCTCCCTGGCTGCTTCCTCAAACACCTGCCAGCGCCATTGGCTGGACCAGGACTGGGCGGGGCCGGAAATGAAGGCAATCCGGGAATGGTCCAGCGAGACCAGGTGCTGGAAGGCCTGGTGGATGCCGTAGCCCGGGTCGATCAGGACCGCGGGGACGCCGGCGTCGTTCCTGTTCAGGGCCACCAGCGGGACCCTCTCCGCGGCACCCGCCAAGGCGCCTGTGGACAACCGGGAAGCAGCCAGGATGACGCCCCTCGCGGAAGGGATGACGCTCTCCAGGGCGGACTCCTCGACGTCGGCCGACTCTTCAGTGTCCACCAGGAGCTGGGTGTACCCGGCGGCCTTGAGCTGCTCCTGCGTGCCGTGGATGATGTCGAAATAAAACGGATTCGTAATGTCGGGCACCAGGAGCGCCACGGCCCTCGGCTTTGCGTCCGGGCCTGAGGGGGTGCGCTGCCTGGCCTCGTAGCCGAGCTCCTGCACGGCCCGCTGGACCGCCGCCGTGGTGGCCGGGCTGATTCGGCCCGGCTCCGAGAGCACCCGGGACACAGTGGATGTTGCCACCCCGGCGGCCCTGGCAACGTCGCGCAGGGTCGCCCTGCCCCTGCCTGGCACTGAGTCCA
The DNA here is from genome assembly GCF_025548615.1 of Arthrobacter sp. A2-55. Classification (NCBI taxonomy): domain Bacteria; kingdom Bacillati; phylum Actinomycetota; class Actinomycetes; order Micrococcales; family Micrococcaceae; genus Arthrobacter; species Arthrobacter sp. A2-55. Next base: position 17,329 of record NZ_JAJLOZ010000072.1, read on the forward strand.
TCCGCAACTGCTCCTACTCCCCGCGCCTTCGCTGCCAAGGCGCTTGTCAACAGTTTGGCAATTTTTTGGCAACTGATTGCAACCCTATTGCCAAGTCTATAGAGTCTGATCATTAGCCGCATCCTATGACGCAGCTCACACGCGCATCATTTCATTGTTCAGGCTTTTCATTGTTCAAGGAGGAACCAGATGGAAATTACACGCAAGAATTTTCTCATTGGAATCGGCGGCATGGGCGCCCTGTCGCTGGCACTCGCAGCCTGCGGGGGATCCCCCGACACGTCCAGTTCCGGCACCGGCAAGGTTGACGGCACGGGCAAGACCCTGACCGTGCTGTTCAGCACCAAGGCACAGTATCCCGAGGAGCAGAAGGCCTGGTTCGCCAAGACGGCCGAGGACTTCAAGACGCTCACGGGCGCAACCCTGCAGTGGGAAACGTTTGCGTCGGCCAATGATGAGATGACGCGCATCCAGACCTCAGTGGTCTCCGGCACCGGCCCGGACGTCTACGGCCTGGGCACCACGTTCACGCCCACGGCATACTCCACCGGGGCCTTCGTCAAGATGGGTGATGCCGAGTGGAACAAGGTGGGCGGCAAGGACAAGTTTGTCCCCGCCACCCTGGGCATCTCCGGCCCCGATGCGAACAACCAGATCGGCATCCCCTTCGTGAGCCGCCCGTTTGTCATGGCCTACAACACGGAGATGCTCAAGGCCGCGGGCATCGACAAGCCGGCCACCACGTGGGATGAGCTTGCCGACCACGCCAAGAAAATGACGAAGCCCGGACAGTACGGCCTGGCCATTGCCTACAAGGACAACTTTGACCCCTGGAAGTTCATCTGGGGCATGTCGATCCAGGGCGGCAACCCGATCATTGACGGCAAGAAGGTCCGCATTGACGACCCGACCGTCCTGGCGGCCTACGAGGCCTACTTCGGCTGGCTCACCAAGGACAAGGCGGTGGACCCCGCCTCCGTTGGTTGGGGCAACGCGCAGGCCCTTGCCGCGTTCGCCGCGGGCAAGGCCGGCTACTTCCCCATGACCTCGCCGCTGAGCATCCCCACGCTGGACAAGTCCGTCATGAAGGGCAAATACCAGTACGCCCTGCTGCCCTTGGTCCCCCCCGGCCAGACTGCCCGTCCGTCCGGCGGCGTGGAGGCTGCCAGCATCCTCTCCGGGGACAACCTGGTGGTGGCGGACTACTCGCAGAACAAGGACCTGGCGTTCGCGTTCATCAAGATGATCACCGACACCGACGCGCAGGCCAACTACTACAAGATCTTCGGCGAGATCCCCACCAACGTGGAGGCCGCGAAGTCGCTGAAGTCCGATCCCCTCGTGGCACCTGCGCTGGATGCCGCCTCGAAGTCTGTGGCCACCCCGTTCAGCGGCGCCTGGGGCGACGTTCAGCTTGCCCTGACCAACATTGCCGTCCAGACCATTCCGGACCTGTCCGCAGGCTCCGTGAGTGAATCGGCCCTGTCCGGGCGCATCAAGACCGCCCAGTCAACCGCCCAGGCGGCCCTGGACCGGGCCAAGTAAAGCTGCGCTGAAAGACTCCTCCCATGACAAGCGAAATCGCCGGGAACACCCTGCGGGATGAGGCAACACGTCCCGCAGGGGGGCCTCCCGCCCCCCAAAACAAGAAACGCAAAGGCGTCACCGAACGCGACCGTCCCTTGTGGCTGCTGGCCCCCGGCGGGCTCCTCATTGCGGTCATTATTCTCATCCCGCTGGTGCTGGCGCTCTACATGTCGCTGATCGACCTGGACCAGTACACGCTGCGCAAGTGGCTGACCACCCCGTTCATTGGCGTTGAAAACTTTGTCGAGGCGCTCACCAAGACAGACCTGCTCCGGTCCATTTGGATCAGCGTTTCCTTCGCCGTCGTCTCCACCATCGTGACCGTGCCGCTGGGCGTGGCGGCCGCCGTCGTCACCCAAAACCCGTACCGCGGCCGGGCCATCGTCCGTGCCGTGTTCCTGATCCCCTACGTGCTCCCCTCCTTCGTGGTGGCCACGGTTTGGCGCACCATGCTCCAGCCGGACGGCATCGTCAACAGCGTGCTGCACAATGTGGGGATCGATCCGGGCCTGTGGCTCAACGGGCCCATGTCCTACTGGACGCTGATCCTCGTGGAGATCTGGGCCGCCTGGCCATTCATTTACCTGCTGGCACTTGCCGGCCTGCAGTCGGTGGACCACGAGGTCCACGAGGCTGCCGCCATTGACGGCGCGCTCTGGTGGCGCAAGCTGCGTGAAGTCATCTTCCCCTACCTCAAGGGCCCCGTGTCCCTGGCGTTCCTGCTGGGCACCCTGAACCACATCAACAACTTCACCCTGCCGTTTGTGCTGTTTGGTGCGCCGGCACCGGCGGACGTCAATGTCCTCCCGATCCTGGTCTATGTGACAAGCTTCCAAAGTTTCCGCTTTGGCTTGAGCGCTGCCATGGCAGTTGTCTCGCTGATCCTCATCGCCATTCCGCTGTTTATCTACCTGCGGGCAGTCAAGCTTGACGTCTCTGACGACGGAGGGAAGAAATGAGCACCCAAACCCGCACGCGTTCCGCCACCCGGACCCCGCGAAAGGGGCGCAGCGCCGAGGTCACCAGGCTGATGCCTACGTGGCTCATCGCCGTCCTGACCACCCTGCTGTGCGTCCTGGTGCTGGTGCCCGTTGCCTACATCTTCCTGGCGTCGCTGAACTCCGACGTCGGCGTGGCCCGCGGGGAATTCTGGCCCAGCCAGTTCTCGCTGGAAAGCTACACGAAAATTTGGCGCAGCGTGGGACTGGGCAAGGGCATCATCAACAGCCTGGTCGTCTCCGGTGCCGTTGCCGTGGTCTCCGCGCTGATCGCCATCGGCACCGCGTATGTGCTGGTTCGCTTTTCCTTCCTGGGCAGGCTGACCATGCTGCGCGGCCTCCTGGGCCTGCAAAGCATCCCGGGCACGCTCATGCTGCTGCCCGTGTTCGTGCTGTTCGCCTCCATTGGCGCCTGGGTGGGCATCACCATCATCGGCACCCTCTGGGGACTGTTCATTGCCTACCTGACGTTCGCCCTGCCCTTTTCAACGTGGGTCATGGTCACGTACTTGAGGGGCCTGCCGCGTGAGCTGGAGGAGGCCGCGCGCATTGACGGTGCCTCCAACATGGGCATCCTGTTCCGCATCATTGTGCCGCTGAGCTGGCCCGGCATTGTCGTTTCCGGGATCTTTGCCTTCCTGCTGGGCTGGAACGACGTGCTGTTTGCCTCGATTTTCACCAAGCCAAACACGGCGACGGCGGCCATCGTGCTCCAAGTCTTCAGCGCCAGCCAGGAAGGCGGCGCCATCCCGGTCTACAGCCAAATGATGGCCGCGGCGCTGGTCTGTGCGGCGCCGGTGGTCATCCTCTACTTCATCTTCCAGCGCTACCTCGTCGGCGGGCTCACCGCGGGCGGCGTGAAGTAGGGGCGGGCCGGCAGCAGCGCCCACACTACAGTTGTGGCGGGCTGGCCGGGACAATAATGCACCGAGAGTACAGATGGGGCGGGCGGACGGGAGGTCCGCCCGCCCCATCTGTACTCTCGACGAAGTGGGCGGGGCTACCAGCTCTGCGGCAGCGGCCGGCCTTCCTCGTAGCCGGCAGCGGACTGCACGCCCACGATGGCGCGCTCCCGGAATTCGGCCAGCGACGCGGCCCCCGCATAGGTGAACGAGCTGCGCAGCCCTGAGGTAATCATGTCCAGCAGGTCCTCAACGCCGGGCCGGGCGGGGTCCAGATACATCTTGGAGGTGGAGATGCCTTCCTCGAACAACCCCTTGCGGGCCCGCTCAAAGGCGCGGTCGCCGGAGGTCCGGTTTTGCACGGCCCGGGCCGAGGCCATGCCGAAGCTTTCCTTGTAGCGGCGCCCGCCGGCGTCCACCTGCAGGTCCCCGGGGCTTTCGTAGGTGCCGGCGAACCAGGAGCCGATCATGACCTGGCTGGCACCGGCGGCAAGGGCCAGCGCAACGTCGCGGGGGTACCGCACGCCGCCGTCGGCCCAAACATGGGCACCCAGCCCGGCGGCCGCCGCGGAGCATTCCAGCACGGCGGAGAACTGGGGGCGCCCGACGGCGGTCATCATGCGGGTGGTGCACATGGCGCCGGGGCCCACGCCCACCTTGATGATGTCCGCGCCGGCCTCGACGAGGTCGCGGACGCCGTCTGCGCTGACCACGTTGCCCGCGGCCACCGGAACCTTCGGGTTGAGCCCGCGCACGGCGTGGAGGGCGTCGAACATCTTGCCCTGGTGTCCGTGGGCGGTGTCCACCACAAGGGCGTCCACGCCATAGGACAGGAGTGCTTCGGCCTTGCCGGCCACGTCCCCGTTGATGCCCACGGCCATGCCAATGCGCAGCCGCCCGGCACCATCCACGGCGGGGGTGTAAATGGTTGAGCGCAGGGCGCCCGTGCGGGTCAGCGCACCCACCACGGTTCCCCCGCGCAGCACCGGGGCGAAGTCGGCGCCGGCAGCATCCAGCACGCCGAAGGCCTTGCGCAGGGCAGCATCCGTGGCGTCCTTGGCGGCCGCGGGATCCAATTCCCCCGCATCGGCACGTGCGCGGATGTCATCAAACGGCGCAGCGTCCAGGGTCAGCACATTGCTGCGCATCACGGAGGCCAGGGAGGAAAACCTGTCCACGCCCTCGCAGTCGGAGCCGCGAACCACGCCCGCGAACTTGCCGCCGTCGACCACCACCACGGCGTTGTGCGCGCGCTTGGGCAGCAGGTGCACGGCGTCCACCACTATGTCTGCCGGTGCCATCACAATGGGCGTTTCAAACAACGCGTCGCGCTGCTTGACCCAGGCGGTCACCGCGCCCAGGACCTCGAGGGGAATGTCCTGGGGCAGGATGGCGATGCCGCCGCGCCGCGCCACAGTTTCCGCCATGCGCTTGCCGGAAACGGCCGTCATGTTTGAAACCACCAGCGGAATGGTGGTGCCGGTGCCGTCGCCGCTGGACAGGTCGACGTCGAGCCGGGAGGTGACAGCGGACCGCGAGGGGACCAGGAAAACGTCCGAGTAGGTCAAATCCGTGGCCGGCGTGGTGAGAAAGCGCATGGGAACTCCCAAATCAAGGCAACATGGCGGCCGCTGTGGCGGTGCCAGGCGGACCAATGGGCCGCAGTCCCCGAGTCTAGCCAAAATGGGCCCCGCCGTGCATGGGAACGTCTGTTCCGCCACATGTCGGGGCGCGCCGCAGGACAGATTGGCTTGCAGGCCAACTTGCTCACTAGACTTACAGGCGGTAAGGGTTTGAAGGACCCCATCCAACGATCGAATAGATCCTTCGGCTTTTGCGCCGTGGCCACCCATACAGGGGTGTTCTCGCGCCGTTCGGTCTAGCAGCGGGCAACAAGAACTCATGGAAGAGGCGTAATACACGTGCCAGAGCAATCCATCCACCGTCTACCCGAGGAATTTGGCGGAAACGAGTGGCTCGTCGATGAGCTGTACGAGCGCTACCAGGCGGACAAGAATTCGGTGGACACAAAGTGGTGGCCCCTGTTTGAGTCCTTTGACGCAGACGACGCC
>NZ_JAJLOZ010000073.1:0-22772 GCF_025548615.1 Arthrobacter sp. A2-55
GGGGCCGAGTCGGTCAACGCCACCAGCTTTGCTCCCTCCACATCCACATCTGGGAGCACTTTATTCAACCATTTCGGGATCCACCACGCGGATTTGCCCAAGAGGTGCATGGCGGCGGGGATGATGGTCATACGGACCACAAACGCGTCGATCAAAACGCCGAACGCCAAGGCAAATCCAAGCGGGCGCACCATGGTCAGATGGGAGAAGATGAACCCGGAGAACACGCTGGTCATGATGATCGCCGCGGCCGTGACCACGGGTGCCGCGTGCTGGAAGCCGGTCCGGACGGCCTGCTTGGCGTCCTGCCCGTGGACAAAGGCCTCGCGCATGCCGGAGGCAATGAACACCTGGTAGTCCATGGCCAGCCCGAACAGCACGCCGATCAGGATGATCGGCAGGAAGCTGAGCACCGCGCTGGGATTGGCCACGTCGAAGATGCCGCCCAGCCAGCCCCACTGGTACACGGCCACCACGCCGCCAAACGCCGCGACCAGGGACAGCAGGAATCCGGCGGTTGCCAGGACGGGAACAAGGATGGAGCGGAATACGAGGATGAGCAGAATCAGGGACAGCCCGACGACGATGGCCAGGTAGGGCGGCAGCGCCGCTCCCAGCTTTGCTGAGACATCGACGTTGGCGGCTGTCTGCCCGGTCAGGCCGATGGTGACGTTGTGGTCTGCCTTGATGGCGGCCCCTTCGGCCCGGAGGTCGTGGACCACTTGCACGGTGCTGGCGCTGGCGGGGCCTTCGGCGGGGATGACCTGGTAGACGGCCGTCTGGAAGTTCTTGCTGACGGAAACCGGGATGGCTGCCTTGACGTTGGGCACCTTCCGGAGCTGGTCGGCCACGTCCAGGTTCAGTGCGGTGGCCTGGGCCTGGTCGAGCCCGGCCGGCAGGGAGCCCACCACGATGATGGGTCCGTTCATGCCCTCGCCAAAGTTGGCGCCTGTAATGGTGTAGGCATGGTACGCGCTGGAATCCACCGGTTCGGAGCCGCCGTCGGGCAGTGCCAGCCGGAGTCCGGCGGCCGGGATGGCGATGACGGCCAGGGCCAGGACGGCCGTGACGAGCGAAATGACAGGGTGCTTGGTGACGAGACCGCCCCAACCGCGGGCGCTCTTGCGGATGTTCGCGGCGTCGTCGTGGCGGGCCGTCTCGCTGGCGGAGAGCGAGGCCGCGGCAGCGTCGTGCGCCTGGCGAACCTTTTCATGCTTGGCCCACGAACGCTTGGAAATCACCCGGCGGCCCATGAGGGAAAGGATGGCAGGGGTCAATGTCAGCGCAATCAGCACGGCCACCGCAACCGTGGCGGCAGCGGCCAGGCCCAGCACGGACAGGAACGGCAGCCCTGTCACGGAAAGGGCGGCCAGTGCGATCACCACGGTCAGCCCGGCAAAGAGCACGGCGTTGCCGGAGGTGCCGGTGGCCTTGGCAATGGATTCACGCATTGCCATGCCCTCGAAGAGCTGCTGGCGGTGCCGGTTCACAATGAACAGCGAATAGTCGATGCCCACGGCGAGGCCAAGCATCAGGGCCAGCATGGGGGAAATGGAGGACATTTCGATCACGCCCGTCAGGGCCATGGTGCCGCCCACGCCAATCGCCACACCCACTATGGCCATGACCAGCGGCAGGCCCGCGGCGATCAGGGTGCCGAGCATGATGATCAGCACGGCTGCGGCGACGGCGATGCCGATGGCTTCCGCTGCACCGAACAGGGCCGAGACGTCCTCGGTGATTTCCTTGCTGTAGGAGACGGTGATCCCGCTGGAGTCCAGCGTGTTCAGCCGGTCCTGGACCAGCTGGCGGTTGGCCGGGGTGACGCCGTTCATGGATTCGGTGAACTGGATTTGCCCGATGGCGGCCTTGCCGTTGTCGGAAACGAACTTCAGACCGGCTGCAGCGTCAGCGGAGCGAATCCCCGTGGCGAGCGCGGACTTCTTGGCCGACAGTTCCTTGACGGAGGCTTCGTATTTGGCCTGTCCGGCGGCAAGCTGTGCCTGGCCGGCGCTGAGCTGGGCCTTTTGTGCATCCAGCTGTGCCTGCCCGGCGCTGAGCTGGGCGGATGCTGCGGCGGCCTGAGGCGATCCGGCCGGCAGTGCGGCAAGCTGTGACTTTTTGGCATCCAGCTGGGCCTGGCCGGCGTCGAGCTTGGCTTGGCCGCCGGCCAACTGGGCGCTGGTGGCGTCAAGGGTCTTTTTGCCGTCGGCCAGCTGGGCCTCGCCGGCGATGAGCTGCTTGGAGCCGTCCGTGAGCTTGGCCTTGGCATCGGCCAGGGTTGCGGCCGTCGTGAACGGGTCAATGACGCCCTTGACGGTGGGCACGGTCGTCACGGTTTGCAGGGCTGCCGAGACGGCCTTTTCCTGGCTGGGCGTGAACTTTTGGCCGTTGGTGGTGGTGAACACCACCGCGCCGGAGCCGCCGGACGCCTCGGGAAGGTCGGCCTTGAGCTTGTCCGCCATCTGCTGCGTTTCAGTGCCGGGGATCTGGAAGTTGTTGGACATGGTGCCCATGAACAGCGCCGCCGCACCGCCCACCATGCCCAGGATGAGCACCCATGCGGAAATCACCAGCCACGCGCGGTGGGCCGAGAAGCGGCCAAGTCGGTAAAGCCAAAGAGCCATGATGAGTCCTTATTGATGGGTGCCGGGGAGGGGCGGGTGAACGGAGAGCTTAGGCTGTGAAGCCGCTGCGGATGAGGGAAATGGTGGTCGCCAGCAGCTCACGCAGGTAAGCGAGCGACTCCTGGGAGGTGTCCGGCCCCCGCCGGCTGAACCACACGGCAAAGGCGGAACGGCAACTGCCGACGACGGCCCCCACCAGTGCGTTGATGTACAGTTCGTCGGTGCCGGCCGGCAGCCTGTGCCGGGCCACGTCGGTGATCTTGACGCTGCACTCATCCCAGGCCTGCAACTGGAAGCGGCCTAGGGCAGGGTCCTGCGTCAGGGCGAAGGTTTCGGCCAATATGGCCAGGTCGCGAGGACTGCCGACGGCGGACAGCGCGTAGAGCGCGGATTCCAAGATCGGCTCCTCGGCAGGCCGGGCCTCAAGCTCGGCAATGACAGTGTCGAGATAGCGCTGCGTGAAGCTGGCCACGGCTGCCTCGACGGAGGAGAAATAGTTGAAGAAGGTGCGGCGGGAAACACCCGCGGCGGCGGCGACGTCGTCGACCGTGAACTCATTGAGCGCCCGGGTGCGCAGGAAGTCTAGGGCGGCCCCGGCAATGGCTTCGCGGGTGGCAGCCTTGTTGAGTTCGCGGCGGGAGGGGGAGTCGGTGGAAGTTGTCACATAACTACACTAAGTGCAAGTTTGCACTCCATGCAAATTAAGAGGTGGGTGTGCTTTAATGCTGCACGCCCACCCAAAAACTGCCCCGCGGACAGCCGAAACGCGCCAGGCCGCCGGCGCAGGCTACTGCAGCTGCGGGTTGGCTGCCAGGTAGGCGGACTGGCCGGTGGATCCGGGCTGGCCCTCGGCCAGCGGAATGGCAAAGACCGCCGTGCCGTAGACGCACACCTCAGTCCAGGTCTGGCCCATTTCCGAGGTGTCAAAGCGTGTTGCGACAATGGCGTTGGCACCCTTGGCCTGTGCCTCGGTGACCATGCGGGCCACCACTTCCTGCCGGCTTTCGTACAGGGCCTTGGTCATTTCTGGGAGCTCGCCGCCGCCGATGGACCGGAAGCTCGCCGTGAACTGGGCGCCGATGTGGCGCGAGCGCACCGTCAGGCCCATGACCTCGCCAAAGACGGCGTCAATCTTGTAGCCGGGGAGGTCGTTGGTGGTAACGATAATCATGCAGCTGCCTTTCGATGTCCGGCCCAAGCCGCGGCCGTCGCCAGTGTGATCTGGAAAAATCCTACGGGACCGCCGGGGCCGTGCCCAGGCCGGGTCAGGCGTTGGCGAGTTCCTCCCGGGAACCCGGCCGGCCGGCGTCGTTCTTCCCGGTGGCGAAGTCCTCAGCAGGCACCGTGCTGTCGTCGGCGAAGGGGTTGCCGTTGCGCGGCGCGTTGTACAGCTCCTCATTGAGGATGCCCTGGCGCTTGGCCACGATGGTGGGCACCAGCGCCTGGCCTGCGACGTTGATGGCGGTGCGGCCCATGTCCAGGATGGGGTCCACGGCCAGGAGAAGCCCGACGCCGGCCAGCGGCAGTCCCAGCGTGGAGAGCGTGAGCGTGAGCATCACGACGGCGCCCGTGGTTCCGGCGGTTGCCGCGGAGCCCAGCACCGACACAAGCACGATCAGCAGGTACTGGCCCAGGTCCAGGTGGATGCCGAAGAACTGTGCCACGAAAATGGCGGCAACGGCCGGGTAGATCGCAGCGCAGCCGTCCATCTTGGTGGTGGCGCCCAGCGGCACGGCAAAGGAGGCGTAGGCGCGGGGCACGCCCAGGTTGCGTTCGGTGACGCGCTCGGTCAGGGGCAGGGTGCCGATGGAGGAGCGGGAAACGAAGCCCAGCTGGACAGCAGGCCACACGCCGGAAAAGTACTGCTTGACTGAGAGGCCGTGCGATTTGATCAGGACCGGGTAGACCACGAACAGGACAATGACCAGGCCCACGTAAATCGCGATGGAGAACTTGCCCAGCGCGCCCATGGTGGTCCAGCCGTAGGTGGAAACAGCCTTGCCGATCAGGCCCACGGTGCCGATGGGGGCCAGTCGGATGATCCACCACAGCACCTTTTGGATCACGGCCAGGGCGGAGCCGTTCAGCTTCAGGAACGGGTCGGCGGCCTTGCCCACCTTAAGGGCGGCGATGCCGATCGCAATGGCGATCACCAGCACCTGCAGGACGTTGAAGTTGACGCTGGTGGCGAGGGCGCCGGCGTCGCCCGCCTTGGTGGATGCCTCGAGGCCCAGGAAATTGGAGGGGAACAGGCCGGTAAGGAAGGCCCACCAGTCGCCCGTCTTGCCGGAGTAGTCCTTGGGTGGGGCCTGGCCGGTGCCGGCACCTGGTTGGAACACCAGCCCGAGCACGATGCCCACCGTCACGGCGATGAGGGAGGTGATGGCGAACCAGAGGAGCGTGTTCCAGGCCAGGCGGGCGGCGTTGGTCACCTGGCGGAGATTGGCAATTGAGGAGACGACGGCGGTGAAAACCAGGGGCACCACGGCTGCCTTGAGCAGTGAAACGTAGCTGGAGCCGATGATGGTCAGCGTGGCGGTGAGGGCGTTGGGGTCCTTCAAGGGATCACCGCCCAAGTTCCGGGCAAGCAGGCCCAGGACCAGGCCGGCAATGAGGCCGGCGATGATTTGGACGCCGAAGTTGCCGGCCCAGCGGGGCAGGCGCGGGGCCTTGGTGGTGGATGCGGAGGAAGTCATGGGACAACCGTAGGCGGCGCAGAATAGCACCCAAAAATTAGTGTTTCCCCCTGTTACGGATGCTAATTCCCTGTGTTACGGCTGGTGTGCGGCCTGCCGTTGTGGGCTCAGCGTCCCGTGTCCCGGTGTGCCTCCACGTCCACACCGTGCCCTTCGGCCAGCCGGGCCAGCAGCCGTGCCAGCTCATCGGACTCCTCCGGGGTGAGGGGCGCCAGGAGTTCGCCTTCGTGTTCCTGGGCGACGTCGCGCAGCCTGCCCAGCAGGGCCTGGCCGGCGCCCGTCAGGTGAAGCTCGTAGTTGCGGCGGTCGGTGCTGCTGCGCACCCGTTCAACCAGGCCCCGGGTTTCCAGCGAGTCCAGCAGGGGCACCACCCGGCTGGGGACGGCACCCAGCCTGTCCGCCAGGACGCGCTGGCTCAGGCCCGGGTTGCGGCCAATCCACCGGAGCGTGCCGGCGTCGCTCGGGGTCAGGCCCAGCTCTCTGGTCCGCTCGGCAAAGCGGGACGCGGACAGTGAGCCGAGCTGTGACAGCAGGAAGGCCGTGCGCCGGGGCCTGCCGTGGGGTGAGGGTGCCATGCCTCCAGAATACATGCTTGACAGAATGATTCAATAGATGAATCATTTTATTATCGCATTAATTCAAGGAGGATGATTTCAGCCATGACGGAAGAGACCACGGCCGGACCGGGGGCAGCGCCCTTAACAAGGTCAACAAGTGGGCGGAAGCGGCAGGGCGGGCCGCACCCGGGCATACTTGCCGCCGTGAGCCTGGGCATTTTCCGCCTTTCGCTGATCCTGGCCGGAGTGCTCTCCGGCGGACGCACGTTTGTGTCGCCGTTTGCACCAGCCGCGGACGTGGCCCAGTTCTACCGCGACAACGTCGCAGCTGCCCGCGTGCAGGGCCTGTTGCTCTTTGGCTCCGCGGTGCCCCTGGGGATTTTCGCAGCCACCGTTTACGCGCGGCAACTCCGGCTCGGCATCAAGGTTCCCGGCCCCGCCATCGGCTACTTTGGCGGCATCACGGCAGCCATTTTCCTGATGTTCTCGGGGCTGCTGACCTGGCTGTTGAGCCGCCCGGAAATCACCACGGACATCACGCTGACCCAGGCGCTCGCGTTCCTGGCCTTCGCCACCGGCGGAGTCGGATTTGTGGTGGGACTCGGACTGCTTGTGGCCGGATTGGCCGTGCCCGCGCTGATACTCAAGTTCGTCCCGCGCTGGCTTGCCTGGGCCGGGCTGGTGGTCGCCGCCCTGTCCGAGCTCAGCTTCCTCTCGCTCGGACTGGAGCCGCTGCAATTCCTCCTGCCGATCGGCCGTTTCGCCGGCATGCTGTGGCTTGTCGCCATCGGCTTCCTGCTGCCGGTGAACCGGGCCGCAGCGAACCGGATCCCGGGCAGTGTGGATCCGGGCGGGGCCCCAACCAGGACGGCCGCGGCACGGAGGACACAGTCATGAACCGCATCAATTCCCAGGCGCTGGCCGGCAAGATTGCGCTGGTGGTGGGTGCCAGCCGAGGAATCGGGGCCGCCATCGCTGCGGCCTTCGCGGAGGCCGGCGCCGCAGTGGTGCTCGCCGCAAGGGACCAGGAGGCGCTTGCCCGGCGCGTGGCGGAGATCGAGGCGGCAGGCGGGAGCGCCCTGGCCCTGCCCGTGGACGTCCGTGACGAGGCCGCCGTCGTCGGACTTTTGGACCAAGTGCGGAACCGCTACGGCCGCCTTGACGCCGCCGTCAACAACTTTGCCGGCGGCGGCAGGCCCCCGGCACCCCTGGCGGATTGGGACTCGGCCGAGTTCGACAGCGCCCTGGCCGTGGACCTGCGCGGTGTGTTCCTGGCCTTGAAATACGAGCTCCGCCTCATGCAGCTAAACCCCGACGGCGGCGCAATCGTCAACATGTCCTCCACCGCCGGCGAACAGGGCGTCAGCGGGCTGGCCGGCTACGTGGCCTCAAAATTCGGGGTGGGCGGGCTGACGCGGGTGGCCGCGCTGGACTACGCAGCCGCCGGAATCCGGGTCAACGCCATCGCGCCCGGCCCCATCCTCACCGACCACCTCGCCGCGGCCGGGCCCCGGGCCCAGCAGATGGCGGCCGCCGCCGTTCCGCTGGGACGCGTGGGCCGGGTGGAGGATGTGGCAGCGGCCGCCGTGTGGCTGTGCTCGGAGCAATCCAGTTTCGTCACCGGCACTGTGTTGGCGGTGGACGGCGGCCGGCTGGCCGGGGTGCCCGCCTTCGCCGTGAACCCCGTCCGCAAGGGTTGACCACCGCTGCACTTTCCGCCGGGGCAAAACTCGGGCCCAGTTCGGCCCCCGCTACACCCGGGGCAAAACTCGGAGTGAGTTTTGCCCCGGCCGGAAGTGACCGCCCCAGCTACGAGCCCAGCAGCGCCGCTTTCAGGGTGTCCAGGCCCACGGAGCCCAGGTTCAGCGCCTGTGTGTGGAAATCGCGCAGCGAAAACGCGGCACCGTCGCGCAGTGCACGGGCGTCGCGGATTTCCTCCCACAGGCGCTGGCCGATCTTGTACGACGGCGCCTGGCCCGGCCACCCGAGGTAGCGGTGGAACTCAAAGTCCAGCTGTCCGGCGGAGATGTCCAGGTTGGCGCGCAGGAACTCCAAACCGGCCTCCGCCGTCCACGTCCCTGAGCCCCAACGGGCGGGGACGGGAAGTTCCAGGTGCACGCCGATGTCAAACACCACGCGGGCCGCGCGCATGCGCTGGCCGTCCAGCATGCCCATCTTGTCGCCCGGATCGGACAGGTAGCCCAGCTGATCCATGAGCCGTTCGGCGTAGAGCGCCCAGCCCTCGCCGTGCCCGGAAACCCAGCAGGCGTTGCGGCGCCAATTGTTCAGCAGCCCGCGCTGGTACGTGGCGGTGGCCACCTGCAGGTGGTGGCCGGGGACGCCCTCGTGGTAGACCGTGGTGGTTTCAGCCCAGGTGGTGAAGGAATCCTCACCCTCGGGGACCGACCACCACATGCGGCCGGGCCGGGAGAAGTCGTCCGAGGGCCCCGTGTAATAGATGCCGCCGTCCTGCGTGGGTGCAATTTTGCACTCCAGGGTGCGCATGATTTCCGGGATGTCGAACTGGGAGCCGGCCAAATCGGCCACCGCGGCGTTGGAGAGCTTTTGCATCCACGCGACCAGCTCATCGGTGCCGTGCAGCGCCCGGGCGGGGTCCGCATTGAGCACCGACTTGGCCTCCTCAACCGTGGCGCCGGGCTTGATGAGTTCGGCCACCGCCTCCTGCTCGGCAATGATCCGGTCCAGCTCCGCCACGCCCCAGGCGTACGTTTCTTCCAGGTCGACGGCGGAGCCCAGGAATTCCCGCGACGCCAGCGCGTAGCGTTCCCGTCCCACGGCGTCCTTGGCGGGGGCCGCGGGCAGCAGCTCGTCGCGCAGGTACGTCACGAGCGTGCCGTACGCTGCGCGCGCCAGCTCCGCATTCCCGGCCAGCGCAGTGGCGAGCTCGGCTGGGAGGGAGGTGCCGGCGTCGTCCGCGGAAGTGGAAGTGGAAGTGGAAGTGGAAGCGGAAGCGGAAGTGGCAGCAGCAGAAGCAGAAGAAGTAAGTTCAGCCCCGGCCGCCAGGGCCGCAAAGAAGCCGTCCGCGGCGGCGTGGCGCTCGCACTGGCCAATCACGGTGGAAACCTGGCGGCGTGCGGCAACCAGGCCGCGCGCGGCGCCGGCCCGCAGGGAGGAAATGTACCCGGAAACCGCGGCCGGCACGTTGGCCAGCCGCCCGGAAATGTGCTCCCAGTCGGCCACGGTGGCGGTGGGCATCAGGTCAAAGATGGCCCGGATTTCCTGGGCGGGGGAGGCAATGTTGTTCAGGTCAGCCAGCGGCCAGCCCGTGGCGTCCAGCTCCAGGGACAGTCCCAGCCGTTCGCGCATGGCGTGCAGCGTGACGGTGTCAACACTGTCCACGGCTTCCAGGCCGGCCAGCGCGTCGAGGGCCTGGCGGGCGGCGTCGGCGGCGGCGGCCAGCCCGGAGGGGGAAAAATCGCGGTACTCGGTTTCGTGGCCGGGCAGCCCCAGCTCGGTGGCGAAGCCGGGATCAAGTTCCAACAGCCGGGCCGTGTAGGCGTTGGCAGCGGCGTCAATGGCGCTGGGCGTGCGGGTCAGGGGCGTTTCGTCAACAGTCATGGAACCGAGCCTAGCGGCCGCCGCTGCACCCGGCTGGCATACTGGATTTCGTGTCCACCGTTCAGGCCGTGGCAGCGACGCTGAAGAAGTCGCTGCGGCTCGATTTTTCCCAGTCGGACCCCGTGGTTGCGGCGCGCAACGCCGTGGGGGTGGGCATTCCGCTGGTCCTGGGCGTGGTGCTGGGCCAGGCCCCGATCGCCGTGTTCGGGGCCGTGGGCGCGCTGTTTGCCGCGTTTGCCGACAGGCCCGGCAGCTACCGGCTGCGGCTGGCCCGGATGGGCATGACGTCGCTGGCAGCCGGGCTGGGCGGCGGGCTGTCCGTGCTGTGCGGGAATTCGCCGGCGCTCTCCGTGCTGCTCGTGGCCGCGTTTGCCTTCGCCACGGGCATGCTGCTCTCACTGGGGCCGAATGTCGCGCAGGTGGGCACGGCCGCCACCGCAGTGGCCATTGTGCTCAACCGCTTTCCCATGCCGCCGTCGGCAGCCCTGCAGATTGCCGCCGTCATCACCGCCGCCGGGCTGCTGCAGAGCCTGCTGGCCATTGCCGGCTGGCCGCTGCACCGCCACGCGCCTGAACGCGCCGTCCTCGCGGACCTCTACGAAGGGCTGGCCGGACGGACCCGTTCCGAACAGCCCAAGATGACTGCGCCCGGTGCCGGCGTGCTGCTTGACACGGCCCGGGCCACCATCACCGGCTTCGGCCACGGTCAGGGTCCCAGCATGCGCTCCTATCGGGGACTCATGGACGAGGCCGAAAGGATCCGGCTGGAAGTCATGGCCTTGGGCTACTGCCTGGAACGGTTTGAGCGGGCCGCGGCACAGGACCAGCACGACGCCGTCCGCCGGCTTTTGCGTGAGGCAGGCCTTGCGCTGGACGCGGTTTCCGCTTCGCTGCGCAAGGGTACGGTTTTTGACGACGCTGTCCTGGCGCCGGTCGCCGAGGCGGCGGCCCGGCTGGGTGAGGTCATGGGCCGCCACCCGGATTCGCCCACCGGCCGCTTTGCCTCCCTGCACGCCAGGGCCCTGGCCGGGCAACTGCGCGCCAGCGCCCGCATGGTGACCCCGGGCGCCGTGGAGGGCCGCGTGGCGGAGACCCCGGCCAGGGTGGGCGGGGTGCGGGTTTCGCTCCAGGCGCCGCTGGGCATCCTGCGCGCCAACCTGCGGCTGGACTCGGCCGTGGCGCGGCACGCGATCCGGCTCACCGTGCTGGTGGCGGCCACGGACTGGCTGGCCCGGCTGCTGCCCGGCAGCGACAGGGGCTACTGGATCCCGCTCATGGTCCTGCTGCTCCTGCGGCCCGACTTTGCCGCCACCCTGCACCGCACCAGCGCGCGGCTGGCCGGAACGCTGGTGGGGCTGGGCATTGGCACGGCCGCCACGTTCCTGCTGGGATCCGGGAACCCGCTGGGGAACGTGGTGCTCATTGTGGTGTTTGTCTTCGGCGTGCGGCTTTCCGGGGCGCCCAATGCGTTCTTCATGGGCATCTGGACGGCGGCTTACCTGGTGTCCCTCCTGGACCTGGCCGGGATTCCTGCCGGGGCCGTGGCCCTGCCCCGCCTCCTTGACACCGTGGTGGCGGGCATCCTGGCCGTTGCCGCCACGGTGGCGTGGCCCGCCTGGGAACGGACTTTCCTGCCGGCCCGCATTGCCGAGCTCCTGGGCGCCTACCGGCACTACCTGGTGGCCATCACCGACCCCGCGCCGAACAAGGAGAGGATCGACTCCGCCCGCATCCGGGCCCGGCTGGCCCGCTCCAACGCCCAGGCCTCCGTGGAGCGGACCCGTGCCGAACCAGTGGCGGGCCACACCACACTTTTCACGGGCGAAGGTGTGCTGGTGCAGAGCCACCTGCTGATCCAGGCGGCCATGGTGGTGGACGCCGCGAGGCTGTCACTGCGGGCCGGGCAGCAGCCCGTGGAGGGGCTCATGCACCAGCTGGCGCCGTTCATGGCCGACTGCGAGGCCACCCTGAAGGCCTGTGAAACGGCCGTGGCTGCGGGGACGCCGCCCCGGGCCGCCGTGGCGCTGCGCGCTTCCTACCTGGCGCTGAAGGACACCATGGAGCGCGACCCTGCGCAGGCCGAAACCGTCCAGCTGGCCGTCCTGGATGCCGCGGACAGGATCGCCAACTCGCTCGACACCATCACCCACCTGCTGCGTGAGCGCGGCGCCCGCCCGAAGGCTGTCGGGAAGCCCTAGCGCCCGGACCGCCGCCAGGCGCCGGCGCCCGGCCGGGGCGGGAGGTGCAGCTGCGCCCGGCGTGCCCAGGCCTGTGCCGCGGGCCGCTTCGGGGCCGCTTCCTGGCCGCCCTGCAGGGCCAGCACGACGGCGGTCACCGCGGCCAGTTCCTCGGCCGTCGGGTTCCCGTGGGTTACCGAGAGGACCGGCTCGGGCTGGGGGTCGGCGGCGGCCGGTGATTGAGCCTGGGCCAGCGGTGATTGAGCCTGTCGAAATCCGCCGGCGGGGTCTCGACGCGCTCGCAGGGCTCGCTGCTCGACCACCGGGGCGGTCTCGGCGGGGTCTCGACGCGCTCGCAGGGCTCGCTGCTCGACCACCGGGTCGGGGTCGGCGGGGTCTCGACGCGCTCGCAGGGCTCGCTGCTCGACCACCGGGTCGGGGTCGGCGGGGTCTCGACGCGCTCGCAGGGCTCGCTGCTCGACCACCGGGGCGGTCTCGGCGGGGTCTCGACGCGCTCGCAGGGCTTGCTGCTCGACCACCGGGTCTTGTTCGCGGCTCACAGCGGGATGTTCCCGTGCTTCTTGGCGGGCAGGCTGGCCCGCTTGTCGCGGACGGCGCGCAGGCCCTTGATGAGCTGGATGCGGGTATCGGAGGGGGCAATGACGGCGTCCACGTAACCCAGTTCGGCGGCCTGGTAGGGGTTGAGCAGTTCATCCTCGTAGCTGCGCACGATCTCCGCGCGGCGGGCCTCGACGTCGCCGCCGTCGGCCTGCACTGCGGCGAGGTCGCGGCGGTAGAGGATGTTCACGGCGCCCTGGGCGCCCATGACGCCGATCTGGGCGGTGGGCCAGGCCAGGTTCAGGTCCGCGCCGAGCTTCTTGGACCCCATCACGATGTATGCTCCGCCGTAGGCCTTGCGCGTGATGACCGTCAGCTTCGGCACGGTGGCCTCGGCGTAGGCATAGAGCAGTTTGGCGCCGCGGCGGATGATGCCCTGGAATTCCTGGTCCTTGCCGGGCAGGAAGCCGGGGACGTCCACCAGGGTGATGATGGGGATGTTGAAGGCGTCGCAATTGCGCACGAAGCGGGCTGCCTTCTCAGACGCCGCAATGTCCAGCGTGCCGGCAAACTGCATGGGCTGGTTGGCCACGATGCCCACCGTGTGGCCCTCGATCCGCCCGTAGCCGATGATCACGTTCGGGGCGTACAGGGACTGCATTTCCAGAAAGTGGGAGTCGTCCAGGACCTGCTCGATCACGGCCCGCATGTCGTAGGGGTGGTTGGCGGAGTCCGGGATGAGGGCATCCAGGGCCAGGTCGCCGTCGTCGTGCTCCAGCTCCTGCTCATGCTCGGCGACGGGCGCCTCGGCCAGGTTGTTGGAGGGCAAAAAGTCCAGGAGTTCGCGCACAAACTCGACGGCGTCTGCCTCATCCGTGGCGAGGTAGGCGGACGTGCCGGTGGTGGTGTTGTGCTGGCGGGCGCCGCCCAAGGTTTCCATGTCCACGTCCTCGCCCGTGACGGTCTTGATGACGTCGGGGCCGGTGATGAACATGTGGCTGGTCTTGTCCACCATCACCACGTAGTCGGTCAGCGCGGGGGAGTAGGCCGCGCCGCCGGCGCACGGGCCCATGATGAGGGAGATCTGCGGGACCACCCCGGAGGCGTGGACGTTGTTGCGGAAGATGTCGGCGAACATGGCCAGCGAGGCCACGCCCTCCTGGATTCGGGCTCCGCCGCCGTCGTTGATGCCCACCACGGGGCAGCCGTTGCGCAGCGCAAATTCCTGGACCTTGACGATCTTTTCGCCGTTGACCTGGCTCAGCGATCCGCCGTAGACGCTGAAGTCCTGGCTGTACACGGCCACCAGTCGCCCGTCCACGGTGCCGTAGCCGGAGACCACGCCGTCGCCCAGCGGCTTCTTCTTTTCCATGCCGAAGGCGTGCGAGCGGTGCACGGCCAGGGCGTCAAATTCCACGAACGAGTCCGGATCCACCAGCAGGTCAATGCGCTCGCGGGCCGTGTGCTTGCCCTTCGCATGCTGCTTTTCGACGGCGGCCGCACCGGACGGAACCGCAGCCTGGGCCAGCCGGTCCCGGAAATCGGCAATTTTGCCTGCAGTTGTCGAAAGGTCGTGGCTCATAGGTACTCCGGCTCGGTAGGTGGCAACAAGCTGTTCCTTAAGTGGGAACTGCACAAAAGGACAAACACTACTGACAGTCTAATGACGGTATTGCCACCCGACTGTGTAGAAACCCTACAAAGACCACCGGCAACTTTTCCCAGCTCCCCACGGGAGTGATTTCGGGGGACCCCTCCCGCCTGCGTGCCACGGGGCATCCCGGCAGGCGGATAGGATTGATTCCATGAGCCGCACACTTCCCGCACTGGATGAGCGCTCCCTTCTCCAGGCACTGACCCATCCCGCGGGGGCGTTCCGGCGCGTGGACGTGGTGGCGCAGCTGGGCTCCTCCAATGCCGACCTTGCCGCCGGCGCCGCAGCCCGCCCCGCCCAATGGCCGGATTTGAGCGTGCTCATTGCCGATTCCCAAATCGCCGGCAAGGGCCGCCTGGACCGGGTGTGGGAGGTTCCCGCCGGTTCCGCCATGATTTCCAGCGTCCTTTTCCGCCCGGGCGATCCCGCCGCACACGCCGGCGCGCCCGCTTTTGATCCGGCCGGCTACGGCTGGCTTTCCATCCTTGCCGGCGTGGCGCTCTGCGAGGCCGTGCGCTCCGTTGCCGGGGTGCCCGCCGTACTGAAGTGGCCCAACGACGTGGTCGCCAACGGCCGCAAGCTGGCCGGCATCCTGGCCCAGCTGGTGCCCGCGCCGGCCACCCGCCATCCCGCGGACGGGTCACTGCCTGCGCCGGGGTCGCCCGCCTCCCAGCCGGGGACGCGCCGGTCCGCTGAAGGCAGCGCTGGGCCGGGTCCCGCCGTCGTCGTCGGGGCGGGCCTGAACGTGGGGCAGGGACGGGAGCAGCTGCCCGTGGACCGCGCCACCTCGCTGGCGCTGGAATTGGACGGCGGGCAGGACGGCGGGGCCGGGCTGGACGCGGCGGACGGCGCCGCGGCGCTGGACCGAAATGTGCTGCTGCCGGCCTACCTGAACCGCTTTGCCCGCCTGTACGAGGGCTTTGTGTCCGTGGGTGGGGATGCCCTGCGGCCGCTGCCGGAAGGGGCGTCCGTCCATGACCTGGCGTCGGGGCTGATGAGCACCCTGGGCACCGAAGTCCGCGCCGAACTGCCCGGCGGGCAGATGCTTCATGGCACAGCCGTGCGCCTGCGCAGCGGCGGCGAGCTGGAACTCCGTGACGGCGACGGCGCGCTGCACGTGGTCAGCGCCGGGGACGTGGTCCACCTGCGGCGCACCCTCGACGGCGGCGGTGTGGGGTATGTCTAGGTGGCTGGCCGAGGATGAGCAGGTGCTGTTGTTGGTCCGCCCCCACGCCCGCGTCCTGGTGTGGCCCGTTGGCGTGGGGCTGCTGCTGGTGATGGCGGCGTCGGCTGCCTTGGCCAAGCTGCAGCCCGCACAATACGAACAGTGGGCGTCGTCGGCGCCCGCACTGCGTGAGCCGGCCATAGTGCTCCTGTGCACGGCGGTGCTGCTGGTTCAGGTGGCGTACCCGCTGCGGCGCGTGGTGCGCTGGGCGGGCACCAGGTATGTGCTGACCAGCCAGCGCATGGTGGTCAAGGAGGGCGGCTTGGGCCGGCGGCAGGCCGACTACGCCCTGGCCGGCGTGCAGGGCATCGACATGCGCCAAAAGCCCTTGCAGAGGCTGGCAGGCGCAGGCGAGCTGGACTTCCACATGGTCACGGGCAAGGTCAACACCGTCCACAACGTCCCGCACATTGTCCAGTTCCGCACAGAAACCCACAAGGCATGGATGGCATTGTTCCGAGCGTCCTTTCAGCAAGCTCCCGGTCCGGGGTACTACGCTGTTGACGTTGGTCACGGCCATTTGGGCACCAGCCACAAGGACGGCCACCACGACGACGCGGGCAGGCACTTGAGCGGAAAGGAGTTGCGCAAGCTTGGAAGAGACCATTGATCCCCCCGTGCCGCTGCTCCAGCCTGCCTCCCGAAACGAGACCAAGGCCCTTGAAACCCAGCTGTTGGGCGGGGAACGCACGCTCAAGAGGCGTGACGTGGCCGCCGGCGCAGGCGTCTCCCTCCTCTCCGCACGCAAAATTTGGCGCGCCATGGGCTTCCCCAACCTGGGGGACGACGACGTCGCCTTCACCCAGCGCGACCAGGACGCCCTGAGCACGGTGGTCACCATGGTCCGCGAAGGGCTGCTGACCGAGGAAACGGCCATTTCGGTGACCCGCTCCATCGGCCAGATGACCGATCGCATGGCCGTATGGCAGATCGAGGCACTGGTGGAGGACCTGGTGGCCGAGCACGGTGTCAGCGACGCCGAGGCCCGCCGCGCTGTGGTCTCCGAGCTGCCCAACTTGATCGAGCCGCTGGAAGAGCTGCTGATCTACTCCTACCGGCGCCAGCTCAATGCCGGCATCCAGCGCCTGGCCGTCCGCGCCCAGGAGGGCCTGGCAGCCAGCGCCCAGGGCCGTGAAGGCGACGAGGACGACACCCCGCTCCCGCTGGCCCGCGCCGTGGGTTTTGCCGACCTGGTCAGCTATACCTCGCTGTCGCGGCGCATGAATGAAAAGACGCTGGCCAAGCTGGTGCAGCGCTTTGAAAACCTCTGTGCCGAGATCATCAGCGTGGGCGGCGGACGCCTGGTGAAGACCATTGGCGACGAAGTCCTCTTCAACTGTGAAACGCCCATTGCCGGGGCTGAAATTTCGCTGGCCCTGGCCGAGGCGATGGCTGCGGACGACTTCCTCCCCGAGGCGCGGGTTGCCATGGTGTGGGGCCGCATCCTTTCCCGGCTGGGCGACATTTACGGGCCCACCGTCAACCTGGCCGCGCGCCTGACGTCCCTGGCCCAGCCCGGAACCGTGCTCATTGACTCCGTCACGGCCACGGCGCTGGCCGACGACGACAGGTTCATCCTGACCGAACTCCCCATGGAGCAGGTCCGCGGCTTTGGCGAGATTCGTCCGGTTCTGCTGCAGCGCGGGCGCGGCCGCGGCATCGTGGTGGACTGAGCGGGCCCTGTTACTGAGCGCGCGCCTTTACGCGCGGACCGGCGGAAGGGCAGAACTGCTGCCATGGCCGCGCCGCCCGGCAGGCCTTCCTTTCGTGGAATGGCTGGCCATGTTTGAACAAGTGAGGAAATTTGGCGCCGAGATCAAGGAGCCGGCGGCGTCCGCGTCGCTGGACTTAGCCACAGTGCCGGAGGCCACCAGCGGGGCCGGGGAGCTGGGCTCGGTGCCGCTTGAGGTGATTGGCAGTTGCGCCGGGCTGGCGGTGGTGCAGGTTGAGCCCCTCGGAGCCCTGGGCGCGGAAGCCACAGGGTTCATCGGCATGCAGATCCAAAAGCGCCTGAGGGCCATGCAGGCCGGCCAGGGCCCCCTTGAACCGGGGGAGCTGTTTGCCGGACAGGCCGCCGAACACGTTCGCGAGCTTCAGGGCGCACCCTACGAAAGCTACTACGCGCCCGGGAAGCTCACGTCCAGGGGCCGCACCCTGGATGCGCTCGCCCAGGGCTATGTGGGCGGCGCCCACGGCAATGAGAGCCTGGCCGCGCTGGCGGCCCTTGCCCTCCGCTGCGTGGAAGGCCCCTGACCGCAAGTCACCAGCTGATCTCATCAAAAGCGGCACGCAGCCGGGCCCCGCGGGCGGGGTGGACGCTGGACACCCACGCGATCCGCCCCAGCAGGTGGGCCCGGAAGTCCGAGTGCCCGCCACGGTTCTGGCCCTCCGGCCCATGGGCGGCACAGTTGTGCACCACCGCCTTGAGCTGGTCGAACTCAGCGCGCGGAATGTTGGTGCGTTCGTTGACCACCACGCCTGTCACGGTTTGCCGCACACCAGCCTTGTGGACCCTAGTCTTGAGGCCGTTCAGCGAGTGGCCCTCGTCCGCCACGATCCGCCCCGCACCCCGGATGAAAGCGTCGGCCCGGCGGGCCAGTTCTGCACCCCCGCTGAAGGCGAGGTCGTCCGCGTACCGGGAGTAAACGGCGTCGAACGCGCCAGCCCAGCCGGAAAGCCGGGAATCGAGGCGGCGCAGCGCCAGGTTGGCCAGCATGGGGGAGGTGGGCGCGCCCTGCGGCAGGTGCGCCACGGCCAGCGCCTGGCGCAGGGCGAAGCGGCTGGCGGGGTCGCCGCCGGGAGGCATTTCGGCGAGCACCCCCACGGGCACCGCGTGCGTGCACAGCCCGGTCAGGCGGTGGGCAACCGCCTCGGTGAAACCGGCCTGGCGCAGCACACCAAACACCTTGCCGGGGGTGACATGGGCAAAAAACGCGGCCAGGTCCAGGTTGATAACCACGTCCGCCCCGGTGTGCAGGGCCGCCCCGCTGACGGCGCTTCGCCCCGGCACGAAGCCGTGGGCCGCGTCATGCAGGGGGATGGGCGCCAGCAATTCGCGCAGAACCGTTCGCTGGAGGGTGCGCAGGCGCGGCTGCGGGACTTCCAGCAGGCGGGGCAACCTCCCCGGTCGGCTCCGCCACTGGTAGCAGTAGTGCTGCAGCCGCGGGCCAGCCGTGCGGTTCCAATGGCGGGGGTCCGCAAACCACTCGAGTTCGCCAGGGGTGAGCGCCAACATGCCGGCCAGGTCTGCCACGGTATCCAGCCGCGGGACCCTTGCCGCCCGGGCCGCGGGCGGGGCCACCGCCAGGTGCGCCAGCTTGATGGGCCTGCGCTGCGTGGCGGCCTTGGCCAGGGCCTCGCCGAACGCCGGGCATCCAAGCACGACGGCGGCCAGCTCCCGCGGGGCGTCTGCCGGCGGGCGGTGGTAGTTCCTGAGAACGTGACTTGCCAGGGGACCCAGCCAGCGCCGTCGTGCCCCCAAAATATCGGCACCGGCAGCTGTGAGCGCGGGCTTGGACCAGTCCCCGGCGGCCAGGAAGGCGTGGGCCAGGGCCGTGGCCACGGTATTCCCGGACGGGTGCGGGATGCGGACCAGCACGGACGCCGCTGCGGTGGGCTGCGACGGCTTCATGGATGACCTGTCAGTCTGTTCGGGCGCTGAGCTGCGCGGAGCGCAGACAGGCGCCCGAGGCGCATTCTGGAGGCCAGTCTTCGTCCCCCGGGGTAACCCCGGAGAGGGTGGTGCACCAGGTGCCCGCCCGCCTCATCCAGAAGCCGTCGCATGCGCCCACCCTAACGCATCGGCTGTTCAGGCCACAGGGCGGAATCTTTCGCCGCACCCTGGCGTTCCCGCTAGTGGAGGCTGCGCCGGGCGGGCGCGGCCGGACTTTGATGCGAAAGAACTGACATGATCGAGCTTGCCATTATTAACGAATGCCCCAACTCCGCCGGAGCGCAGGAACTGCTGGGACGCGCCCTGGAACTGGAAGGCCTGGACCCTGCCGCCATCAAGGTCTCGATCATTGAAACAGAGCAGCAGGCCGTTGACGCAGGCTTTCATGGCTCGCCCAGCTTCATGGTGGACGGGGCCGACCTGTTTCCCTCCGTGGGCGAGCCTGCCGTTTCCTGCCGCGTCTACCAGACCGCCAACGGACTGGCGGGGCTCCCGGAGCTGGAGCGCCTCCGGGCCGCTTTGGCGGAGGCGCTCCAGGGGACTGAATCCCAGCTGCGTTAGCGGAACATCTTCGGGAAGGCTCCGATGATGCCCGTGCTGAGCTGGTCGGCCATGGCCATCATGTGGGCTTCTGCCGTGTCGAAGACCGTGATGCCGGCCGCGTATTGTCCTGTGAGCTCGTCGCTGCCGTAGGTGATGGTCAGGGTGATGTGGTCCTTCATCATGGCCCGCATGTCGGCCTGGGGCCAGTACTTCGGGTTGGCGGCCGCCAGGAAGTCGGCAATCTGCTGGGCATTGGCGTAAACAGTGGCCTCAGCCGCCGCCAGTGCCGTTGCGTCGCCGGCCTTGGCCGCCTGGAAGAGGGCCACAAAGTCGGTGATGTGGGCCTTGAGCAAGGTGGTCAGCTGCGCACCCGCAGCTTCACCGTAGAACGGCATGATGGCATTGCCGATGTCCTCCTGGTTCTTCAGGAGCCGGGCCGCCGTGGTGGGGAAGCCGGCGGAGCCGGATGCAAAGTCCACCACCGCCAGCCTGGTCCACTCCATGTGCTGGCCCCACAGGAGCCGCATCTGCTGCGCGAAGGCGAGCTGGCTGGCGGTCACCGAGCCGTTGTTTGAGCCGTTGCCGGCATTCCCCTGCTGGGCCATTCCCGGCATGGGGGCCATGGCGGGGACGGCTTCGACGGCGGCCGGGCCGCTGCCCGCTCCGGCGGTGGACGCGGGTGCGCAGGCGGTCAACACGCCGCCCGCCAGGGCCAGCGAGGCGATGGCTGCCCAGGCCGAGCGGCTACGGCGGCCCTGGCTGTGTGCTGCAAACATGTTCATGGCGATGTTTCCTTATCAATCCAACAAACGCTGCTTGTCCGGCGCATGTGCCCAGCCGTGTCAACGCGCTGCACCCAAGGGCCCCGGGATGGGCGATGATTCGTCCATGGCTAGTTAGTGGCCCGGTTCCCGGACCTCTTACCGGCAACCGCAGCTAAATAATGAATAGAAAAAATGCTCCGCCCGGGGGTAAGACGGGCAGGCGCACATGACACTAAACAGGCATGAGAACCCATCAGGGCCTGCCGTCCGCCAGTGTCGCCGATCCGCCGCCGGGTGTGGCGTCGGGTGTGGCGCCCTGGCGCGAGCACCTCTTACTGTCCGCCGGCTTCCCTGATAGGCTGGCGCATCAGCTCGCGGGGACGCCGGGCATTGATGTGCACCAGCTCCTGAACCTGGTGGACAGGGGCTGCCCTCCCGGGCTCGCCGCACGCATCCTGGTTCCCGAAGCCACGGGTTGGGAGTGACCATGACCATCCTGGACGGACCCGAACTGGCTGACGCCCACCCCGTTTCCCGCGAGGCAATTTCCCGCGAATGGCCGGGATCCCGCCACCGCACAGGCGCCCACGCAGGCGCCCACGCAGCGCCCGCCACGTCTGCAGGACCATCCGCGCCAGCCAATGACGAATGGATTCCCCTGCTCAGCTCCCCGGGTCCCGGGCACGCGGAGGCCCTGGCCGGGCTGCACCAGCTGCTGTTGCGTGCCGCCCGGCACCAGGTTTCCGTCATGTCCGCCCAAACGGCCGGCATTGGCGAGGTTCGCCGCCAGGAATTGATCGGCCAGGCCGCCGACGAGGCCATGGTGGCCGTCCTTGGCAAGCTCGCCAGTTTTGAGGGCCGCAGCCGCTTCACCACCTGGGCCTACAAGTTCGGCATCCTGCATGCCGCCGTGGAGGTCCGGCGCAGCCTGTGGCGGAACCGGGAAGTGGCGCTGGAGCTCCTGCCCGAGCCCGCCGCCGTCGGGCATTCACCGGAGCTGCTGGCGGAGGCGGCGGACTTTTCCGAAGCAGTCAGCAACGCCATCGCCGTGGAACTGACGGCGCACCAGCGGCAGGTGGTGATGGCGCTGGTGGTGGACGAAGTTCCCATTGACGTCCTCGCGGACCGGCTCGGCACCAACCGCAACGCCCTCTACAAGACCCTCCATGACGCCCGCGGCCGGCTCAGGCGCCACCTTCAGGACACCGGCTACCTCGACGAGACCGCAAAGGGGGTGATCCCATGAATTTCCCACAGCGCAAGCTCAGCCCCGACCAAGCGCACCGCCTGACCCTGGAGGCGGAGCCGTGGCTGTCCTGCGACGACTGCTTTGACCAGATCGACCTTTTCGCCGAACGTGTTGTTTCCGGCGGCTTCATCGGCATGCCTGCCCTTCGCGCCCACCTGATTGGCTGTTCGGCCTGCGGCGAGGAGGCCCGGTCCCTGGTGCAGCTTCTTGCCGCGGACGACGGCGTGGATCCGGCTCCCAGCCTCCGCCGCCTCAGCGACGGTTAGGCTTGGCGGCGGCGTACGCTGGATTCCATGGAAAAGAGCCCGATCCGCGTCGTTGCAAACCGCCCTGCCGGAGGCGTTCGCGCCGCCGGGTACGCCGCCGTCGTGCTTCCCGCCGCAACCGCCGCCCGGGTGTGCTGAGCATGGGGAGGGTGGCCGCGTCGCAGGGACGGATCTGGCTGGACGGGCGGGAGCGCACCTTCCTGGTGGTCACGGCCGGACACGGGGAAACCAAGGACGCGGGAACTCCCCAGGCCGTGCTGATGGTGCTGCACGGCTCCAGCCAAAGCGGCAGGTCGGTGCGGTCGTTTGCCGGCAACAGCTTTGACACGCTTGCCGCGGGCGGCCGTGTGGCAGTGGTGTACCCGGACGGGCTGAAAAAGCTCTGGAACCACGCCAGCAGTGACGCGCAGACTGTTGACGACGTCGCCTTCATGGGCGCCCTGGTGGACCACTTCCACGACAATTACGGGCCCATCCCGGTTGTTGTGGCCGGCTATTCCAACGGCGGTCAGCTGGTGATCCGGCTGATCCATGAGCTGGCTGACAGGCTCGACGGCGCCGCGATCGTCAGTGCCACGTTGCCGCGCCCCGGCGGGCTCGCCTTCGATGACAAGATGCTGCCGCTGCCTGTGTTGCTCATCCATGGCACCCGCGACCTGGTGGTCCCGTACCGCGGGGAGGGCGGGTTTTTTGGCCTGTGGGCGCGCAACCGCGGGCCGTCCGCGCCCGAGACCGCGCGCTATTTTGCCCGGCGCAACGGCATCACCTCGGCGCCGGACGAAGAGCTGCTGCCCCACCTCCCCCAAAGCGGCAGGACACTGGTGCGTGCGGCCCGGTACCGGCAGGAGGGCAGGGCGCCCGTGACGCTTTACACTGTGGAGGGCGGCGGCCACGTGGTCCCCAACCGGCGCCGCAGCCCCATCAAGCTCCTGGGCAGGACCACCCAGGACATCAGCGCCGCGGAGGCCGTGGCCGAATTCTTTCCCGCGCTCAGGGGGTAGTTCGCGTCAACGGTGGTCGGGCAGTGCCGGTGGTCGAGCAGTGAGCTCTGCGAACGCGTCGAGACCCCGGAACCCGCTCCCGGTGGTCGAGCAGTGAGCTCTGCGAACGCGTCGAGACCCAGGGTGTTGCTCCCTCCACAGGGGGACCTGGCCACGGGTTTGTACACATGTTCTATAATGCCTTCATTTACTAGAACATGCGC